>JBJTUI010000456.1:0-5278 GCA_046080625.1 Elainella sp.
TGGTGCTTTACCGTTAAGCGACCTGCCAGCGCGTAAAACCGGATGCGTAACCTGAGCTGAAACTCAAAATCTGAAACTCAAAATGGGTGGCGGAGCAGGATTCGAACCTGCGACCTCGCGTTCCCTAGACGATAACCCTCATTCTGCGTCCCTTGCGGGCTAGAAGCGAACGAGGACTTTTTCGCGCTCTGCCACTGAGCTACCCGCCACATGCTTGTTAGATACTTGTCAAATATTTGTCAGATATTTGTAGATCTTTGGCTCATCAGCTTGCCCTACTCGCTCATCCTCTTGACCTCCTCTGCGCTGCATGACTCTAGATTAGAGAATGCCCCCTCCCCCAGGCGAATCAACCATCCAGCAGGCTAAGATGCAATCACCATCGCTGCTCCAGCCCTAGGGGATCGAGTTTCACCTAGGGGAATCCCCTCGCTTTAGTCTGCCTATGCCGCGCCCCAACTACGGACCCGAAGCCAAAAAACGCAGCCAGACCCTGCTGGCCGTTCTGCTGGCCTATGCCAACGATGAGTTGGACTGGAACGAACTGGACGAATCGGCCCTAGACCGACTGCGGCCCCAGATCCAGACCCACTGGCAGAGCGAGTGCCGTCTGGTGGTGCGCACCAAGCTCAGGTTTCTGGAGGCTTTGCTCAAACTGGCCGGTCAGCCGCTCACCCTGGATCAGATCAAGGAAGCCCTGAAGCGCTTGGAAGATTGGGTCGGCGTTTTGGAAGACAATCGGCCCAGTCGGGGCGGCTCCGAGGTCTGGCACTTCACCCTCGTCCTCTGGCACAGCCGCAACAACGCCAGCGCCAACCTGACCCAGTTTGAGGCCGAGTGGGAGGCCCGCCGCAGCCAGAAGGCCCAGTCTGGCCGAAACCAGGGGCAGGATACTCCGGCGAGCGCCCCCTTGGATACCTCAGTCGAGTTCCCAATAGCTCAGCCGCCTGCTTCACCAAGTACCGCTGCTGCCGTCGATTGGCTCGACCTCTGCCGCACCAACCTGCAAGCCCAGCAGTATGAGCGCCTCACGACTAATCCGCTCACGGTGGCAGACGGCCTCAGCTTTGCCCTGGAGCAGGTCTACCTGCCGCTGGATCTGGTGGAGCGCAGGCAGCAGGAGCGGCGCGAACAGGAGGTTTCGCCCAGCCGTGGCTCTCAGCTCTATGAGGCGGAGGAAGAGGCGGTGCGGCTGTCGGTGCAGGGCTTCCTGGACTTGTTGACCCAGGCCGACCAACCCCAGCGGCTGGCGATTGTCGGGGAGCCGGGGGCCGGGAAAACAACGCTACTGCAAAAAACGGCGGCGGGGCTGCTGGCCCGACAGGTCTTGCCGATCTGGGTGTCGCTGGCCGATTTGCAGGGCCAAACCCTGGAGCAGTATTTGCTGAACGACTGGCTGAAGGCCGCCACCCGCAAGGTTATGGTGCCGCCTGAATTCCAGATGGGGCTGGGCGAGCAGTTTAACCAGGGCCGCGTCTGGCTACTGCTGGATGCGGTGGATGAAATGGCGCTGGAGCCGAGCAGCGCCCTCGCCCTGATTGGTCGCCAGCTTCGGGGCTGGGTGGCCGATGCCCATGTGATTCTCACCTGTCGTTCAAATGTCTGGGACAGCAGCAAGAACGCCTTGGAGAATTTTACGGTTTATCGCAACGCGAACTTTGGCCCCGGCGAATCCTCTGACCGGCAAGACCAGATTAGCCTGTTTATCCAGCGCTGGTTTGCCGCCCGTCCCGAATTGGGAAACCAGCTCCAGGCAGCGTTAGCCCAGCGGCGGCGAATTCGAGACATGGTGCGCAACCCCCTGCGGCTGGCGTTGCTTTGTCGGGCCTGGTCGATGGCCCAAGGACAATTGCCCCAAACCACGACGGCCCTATACCAGCAGTTTGTCGAGGCCCTGTACGACTGGAAGCAGGATCGGTTTCCGACGACGCTGGTCCAGCGGCAGCAGCTGAATCAGGCGCTGGCCGATCTGGCCCTGAAGGCGCTGTCCCAGGAAAACATGCGGTTCCGGTTGCGCCACAGCTTTGTGCAGCAGACTTTGGGCGGGGCCAGCGGCCATCTGCTGGAACAGGCGCTACAGCTCGGCTGGCTCAACCAGGTCGGCTTGGCCAGCACGGAATTAGGCAGCGAAAAGATCTACGCCTTCTACCACCCCACCTTCCAGGAATATTTCGCGGCCCAGGCAGTTTCGGACTGGCGGTTTTTCCTGGACTCCCAGGCGGTTTTCAGCAGCCAGTGGCGGCAGCCGATTCTGCTCTGGTTGGGGCGAGTCGATGTTGCGGCAGCCGCGAAGGCTGAGTTGATCACGGCACTCACCCAATTTGAGGACAACTGCGGCGGCTTTTTCAATCAGCAGGTCTATCTACTGGCCGCTACGGGGCTGGCCGAATTTCCCAACGCGCCCGACGCCGAGGCGATGATTCAGCAGCTGATTCGCTGGCGGTTTGGTGAGTTTGATCCGGCTCTCAAAACCTGGAAAGTCCAGCCTGTTCCCCTCCAGGAGGCCGCCCGGATTGCGCTGCTGCAAACCGATCGGGCCGGAGCAATTGCTGGTCTGGAACAGTTTCTCAAAACTTGTCAAAGCCCCTTCGCCCGCTGGACCGCCGCCTATAGCCTCGGCAAAACCCTTGACCCCGGCAATGCGCTGGCGATCCAAACCCTGACCGAACTGCTCGACCTGTTTCAGCAAGATCTGTTTCAGATCCAGCTGAGTGAGGCGCTGGGGCGAATTGAGCCTGGAAATCAGAGGGCGATCGCAACCCTAACGCATTTAGTCACAACGCTGGAATCCGAGAAGCTTCGCCGCAAGGCAGCCTACAGCCTAGGTAAGATCGATAGCGACAATCAGGCTGCTCGTGATACTTTGATCCACCTGAGCCAATTTTCTTTAGATGCAGCGGTGAAGCAGCAGGCAGCCGAAAGTCTACGCAGCTTGGGATACTCGATTCAACTCCCTAAAACGGTTCAGGATAAAAAGCCTGATACGATACCATCAACTCGCAGAAGCCGCAAACAGCCAAAACCGGAAATAAATCAGCAGAGAATCATCCTGGGCCTGGAAGACCGACTTAGCAAAGCCCAAAATGCTGAGGCGCAACGCCGGTTTGCCTACCAGCTCGGCAATTTGCAGCCAGGACATCCGCTCGCTGTTGCGACGCTGCTCAAGCTGATGGCTACAGACCAGCCGCCCCGCTTTTACAAACGCACGGGCGAATATTTGCAGGCCGCTGTCATTCCGGAACAGCTGGCCGTCATGGTGCCACACCTCCGAGCCCATAGCCTGCAAGAAACCTGCCTCGAACAGGGAGCGGAATGCCACAAATTGCTCTGGTATTGCGCCCAGCAGCTCTCCTACCGCCAGTTTCAAGCAGCCTGGTCTGCTCCGGCCATGCCGATTGTGTAAAAGATTTAAGCTGAGGAAGACAAGGAAATGTTACAACCTGTTAGGGATAAATCTAAGTTTTTGCTATAGCAAATCGCCGGTTTTCTTAATCTTTAAAGGCTAAACCCGGCTTTCATCGATCGATAGCTATGGATTGCTTTAATTAACTCAATAATTAGACAAGGAAGATTACAAATAACGCGGTTCTCTCATTTAGTGAATCTACTTTAAGGGAGTTGCGGATTGCTGCGAGACGCAGGCGATCTGGGGAGTCGGGATATAATTGGGTTATAAAGATTTGACTCTACGCGCGGGGTTGAACCGAAAAGGCACGATTGCGTAAGGAGAAGCAGAGTCATGGATGATTTTAACCGGGCGATTTGGACGGAAGATCCTAGAGAGCAGCGAGTCGAAAAATGGGCTCCAGGGAAATGGTCAGATAATATCGACGTTCGCGACTTTATTCAGACCAACTACACCCCCTACCTGGGCGACTACAGCTTTTTGGCACCGCCGACCGAACGCACGCAGACCCTCTGGCAACAGGTGGCTGAGCTGATGCGGCAGGAGCGGGAAAAAGGGATTTTGGATGTAGACACCAAGCTAGTTTCCACAATCACCTCCCATGCGCCCGGCTACATTGCCCAGGAGCTAGAGCAAATTGTCGGCCTGCAAACCGACAAGCCCCTGAAGCGAGCGATCATGCCCCTGGGCGGCATCCGCACGGTCAAGGCAGCCCTGGAAGCCTACGGCTATCAGCTCGATCCCCAGACCGAAGACATCTTTACCCGCTACCGCAAGACCCACAACGACGGCGTATTTGACGCCTACAGTCGGGATATGCGGCTGGCTCGCCACTCGGGGATTATTACCGGCCTGCCAGACGCCTATGGGCGGGGCCGGATTATCGGCGACTACCGGCGCGTTGCCCTCTACGGCTGCGATCGGTTGATTGACGACAAGAAAGCCCAGTTCCAGTCGCTGGAAGTTCAGAGTGTCACCGAATCGGTGATTCAGCTGCGGGAAGAAATCTCCGAGCAGATCCGGGCGCTGAAAGAATTGAAGCAGATGGCGGCCAGCTACGGGTTTGAAATTGGTCGTCCTGCTGCCACCGCCCAGGAAGCCGTCCAGTGGCTCTATTTTGCCTATCTGGCCGCTGTGAAGGAGCAAAACGGGGCAGCGATGTCCCTGGGCCGGGTTTCGACCTTCCTCGACGCCTATTTCGAGCAGGATTTGCAGCAGGGCGTTCTGACCGAATCGGAAGCCCAGGAAATCATCGACCATTTTGTAATGAAGCTGCGGATGGTGCGGTTCCTGCGCACGCCCGACTACAACCAGCTGTTTTCCGGCGACCCCACCTGGGTGACGGAATCGATTGCGGGCGTCAGCGAAGACGGCAGGCCGCTGGTCACCAAAACCAGCTTCCGCTTCCTGCAAACCCTCTACAACCTGGGGCCAGCCCCCGAACCCAACCTGACGGTGCTCTGGGCAGAACAGCTGCCGCGTCCGTGTAAGGAATGCTGCGCGCAGGTTTCCAAAGATACCAGCGCCATCCAGTACGAAAACGACGACCTGATGCGGCCCGACTACGGCGATGACTACGCGATTGCCTGCTGCGTCTCGGCCATGCGAGTGGGCAAACAGATGCAGTTCTTTGGGGCGCGGGCCAACCTGGCCAAAGCCCTACTCTACGCGATCAACGGCGGCAAGGATGAGAAAACGGGCGAGCAGATTGCCCCCGAGTTTGAGCCAATTACCGCCGACCTGCTCGACTACGAAGACGTGATGGCCAAATTTGAGCCGATGATGTCCTGGCTGGCCCAGCTCTATATCAACACGCTCAACGTCATCCACTACATGCACGACAAATACTGCTACGAGCGGCTGGAGATGGCG
>JBJTUI010000457.1:0-9735 GCA_046080625.1 Elainella sp.
AGACCCAGATGGCGATCGGATCTATGTCGCTAACCTGGGAGCTGTTGGAGATGGAACCAATAGCGTACAGCCAAATGTGATGGTGCTTCAGCGTAATACGCTCGCTCTGGTCGAGACAATTCAGGTAACTGGACCCGCTCGCTCGATTGCCCTAAACAGCGACGCGCGCCAGATTTTCGTCGGCACCGACCGTGGAGTGCATGTGATCAACGGCAGCACCCTCACAGTTGAGCGGATTATTCCAGCCGGAGAAGCCCCTTGGACTGTTGCGGCAGCGGGCGGTACAGCTAGGCAGGTGTTTGTGGGAGATGCCCGCACGGGTGAGATAACTCGATTTGCCTAATCATCTCTTCCTATCCAAGAGCGTGAAACTGAGCAGATCAATTAACCTGGCTGCCAGATCCAAGCAGGTCGATAAACTCCTGACAACAGTAAGATGCAGGGGCTATATCCCCGCGTGGTGGCCCCACCTCCCCACCTCCCCACCTCCCCACTTCCCCCATCTCCCCATCTCCCCATCTCCCCAAATTCTCCGCCTAAGGCAGTATCTCCAATTAAATTCCAGTGCTAAATTAACCACAGCGTTATGTCAAAAAATCTATGAGCGACTGGTACCAGCAGGGAGCAACTCAGGTTCTACAGGCGTTTCAGGTTTCGGAACGGGCTGGGTTAGACCCTGCCGAGGTCGAGCAGCGACAGCAGCAGCATGGCCCGAATGAGTTGACCGAAGCGGCGGCCAAAAGTCCCTGGCTGATGCTCTGGGAGCAATTTACATCGGTGACGGTGCTGGTACTGATTGCGGCGGGTGTCGTCACTCTGGTTTTACAGGACTATAAGGACGCGATTGCGATTTTTGCGGTGGTGCTGTTCAACGCCCTGCTGGGGTTTACCCAGGAATATCGAGCCGGCAAAGAGTTCGCGGCCCTGCGCAGAATGGCGATTCCCAAGGCTAGAGTGTGGCGCGGTGCCGAGTGGCAGCAGGTGGATGCTCGGGAGCTGGTGCCGGGGGATATCTTTCAGCTGGAGGACGGCGACCAGGTGCCTGCGGACGGGCGGCTGCTGGAGATCACCAACCTGCGCACCCAGGAAGCCGCCTTTACGGGCGAGTCGGAGGCGATTGAGAAAACGCTAGAGCCGATTCCCGGCCAGGATTTGCCCCTGGGCGACCGGCGCAACATGGTCTATATGGGCACGACCGTCACCTACGGGCGCGGCAGGGCGGTGGTGACTGAAACCGGCATGGCCACCGAGCTGGGCAAAATCGCCGACTCGATCCAGAACGTCGAGCAGGAGCAGACGCCCCTCCAGAAACGGCTGGATCAGCTGGGCAAGCGGCTGGCGCTGGCGGCCCTGCTGCTGGTAACCGTGATTTTTGTCGGCGGGGTGGTGGCCGGTGAAAACCTGAAGAATATGTTTTTGACGGCGGTAAGTCTGGCCGTGGCGATCATCCCGGAAGGGCTGCCCGCTGTCGTCACGATTGCCCTGGCGATTGGGGCCAGCCGGATGCTGAAGCGCCATGCCCTGATCCGCAAGCTGCCCGCTGTGGAAACCCTGGGTTCGGTCACGACGATCTGTTCTGACAAAACCGGCACCCTGACCGAAAACCGCATGACCGTCACCCTGGTGGATCTGGCCGGAAAACGGGTGGAGCTGAAGGAAACCTACGCCGAAATTACCTCGCGACTAGAGCACCACAAAACCCTCTATGAACCGGGCCAGGGCAGCCCGATGGAGTCGCCGCTCGCCCTCACCCTGGTGGGCAGCGCCCTCTGCAACAATGCCACCTTTGAACCCAGCGAGACGGGCGCAGAAAAAGCCCTGGGCGACCCGACCGAGATCGCCCTAGTAGTGGCCGCCGACCGGCTGGGGCTGGACAAGGAAGAGCTGGAAGACCTGTTTCCCCGCGTCGCCGAAGCGCCGTTTGACTCGGATCGCAAGCGCATGACCACGATCCACCAGCTGACGGATCAGGTCGATGGCGGAACGCCCGTGGCCCGACAGCTCGCCTGCCTCAAACCCCTGACCCAGCATCCCTACATTGCCTTCACCAAGGGCGCGCTCGACAGCCTGCTGACCGTCGCTACCCACCACTGGCAGGATGACCACCCGGAGCCCCTGGACGAGTCGGTGATTCAGCGCATCCATACCGAAAACGACAAGCTGGCCGCCACGGGCACTCGGGTGCTGGGCGTCGGCTTTCGGATGCTGGATCAGCGTCCGGTCCACGGCCAGGAATCCCAGGTCGAACAGGATCTGGTGGTGGTGGGGCTGGTGGGGATGCTCGACCCGGCCCGCCCGGAGGCCAAAGCAGCGGTTCAGACCTGCAACCGGGCCGGAATTCGCACCGTGATGATCACCGGCGATCACCCGCTGATGGCTAAACATATCGCCGAAGAGCTGGAGATTTCCCAGAACGGCAAGTTTCTCAGCGGCCAGCAGCTCAGCCAGATGGACAGCGCCGAACTGGAGCGACAGGTGCGGGATGTGTCGGTCTATGCCCGCGTCTCGCCAGAGCAGAAGCTGCGGATTGTTGAGGCCCTGCAAAAGCAGGGTGAAATTGTCTCCATGACGGGCGATGGCGTCAACGATGCCCCGGCTCTCAGCAAGGCCAACATTGGGGTAGCCATGGGAATTGCGGGCACGGACGTGGCGAAAGAAGCCGCCGATATGGTGCTGCTGAACGACAACTTCTCGACCATTGTGGCCGCCGTCGAAGAAGGCCGAGTGATCTACGATAACATTCGCAAATTCATTCGCTATACCCTCACCGGCAATACCAGCACCGTGGTGATCATGCTGTTAGCGCCGCTGTTCTCCCTCACCCAGCCGCTGCGTCCCACTCAGATTCTCTGGATCAACCTGCTGGCCGACGGTCTGCTGGCCCTGGCCCTCAGCGTCGAGCCCGGCGAAACCACCGTGATGCAGCGTCCGCCCTACCCGCCCAACGAGAGCGTCTTCAGCCGGGGGGTGGGCCGAGATATTTTCACAATTGGGATTCTGCTGGGTCTGGCCCTGCTGGGCATGGCCGCCCTTAGTCAATCGCTGGGCTGGCGCTGGCAGACCATGACCTTTGCCGCCCTCGCCTTCTCGCGCATCTTCCTAGCCCTAGCTATGCGCTCCGAGCGCGAGTCGATTGCCACCAAGGGCATCCTGACCAACCGGGCCATGCTGGCCGCCGTGCTGCTCACCTTTCTGCTTCAGCTCGCGGTAATCTACGTGCCCTGGCTGCAATCCTTCCTGCAAACCCAGAGCCTCTCGACCTCCGAACTCCTGTTCAGCCTCAACATTGCCACAGTTGGCTTCTGGATTGTGGAAATTCAAAAATGGTTCAGACGACGGAGAAAACTGTAAACAGAAAACAGCCGCACCAGTCCAGGTAGCCCCCAATTCCTGATGCGACTGCTGAATCAAATTGTGCTCTAGCCTAAACTTGACTACGCCTGAATCACAAAGTCACTGGCCGTCAAAGTCGGGTTGTTGTTCAACACCGCAAAGGTGCCGCCCGTGCCCAGACCTGCTGCCGTGCCGTTCTGGTTGTAGAACAGCTTGCCATTGGCCGAGTTGTAGACGATCTTGGCTGTGCTGCTGCTGGCTGCCCCATCTCGGCGAACGATGGCAAACTCACTGGCGTCGCTGAATCCATCGCCGACAGCGCTGGTCAGGGCGGCAAACGTCGTCTTGCTCAGCCCAATTTTGTCTGTACCGGCTGTGAAGTCAAAGATCGTGTCTCTACCCAATGTCGCGTTAGAAAAGGCCGCACCGCTGCCGAAGGCAAACTGGTCGCTGCCTGCACCACCGATCAAGTCATCGTTGCCTGCGCCGCCTGTGAGAACGTTGTTGCCGTCGTTGCCCAGCAGGGTATTTGCGAGGTTATTGCCCGTAGCGTTGATGTCGCCTATACCATCCAGGGCGAGGTACTCGATGCCGGCACTGAGGCTGTAGCTGACAGAGGACTGGACAATATCAAAACCCTGATTGCTCCGCTCCACAATAACATCACCCAGACTGTCAACCACATAGACGTCGTTGCCCAGACCGCCGCTCATGCTGTCGTCGCCCAACTCACCCAACAGAAAATCGTCGCCCGCACCGCCGACAATCGTATCGTTGCCCGCCCCACCTGACAAAAAGTTGTTACCCAAGTTGCCGGTCATCCGGTTAGC
The DNA here is from genome assembly GCA_046080625.1 of Elainella sp. Taxonomy (GTDB): domain Bacteria; phylum Cyanobacteriota; class Cyanobacteriia; order Elainellales; family Elainellaceae; genus Elainella. The sequence goes on from JBJTUI010000457.1 coordinate 4,164, forward strand.
GAGCTCATTGCCGCTGCCGTTGATTGCATCTGCGCCCGTCAGAATCAGATTTTCGATGTTGGCGCTGAGCCCGTAGCTAACTGAAGATTGCACCGTGTCGGTGCCTTCGTTGCTCAGTTCTGTTACTGCGTCTCCGCCGCTGTCTACGAGATAGGTGTCGTTGCCCAGGCCGCCCAGCATCGTGTCATCCCCTGCGCCGCCGTCAAGCCTGTCGTTGCCGATTAGTCCGCTGAGAGTGTTGCTAGCACCGTTGCCGGTGATGATGTTATTTGCTCCATTGCCGGTACCGCTCACTGCTGCGGTGCCTGTCAGGGTCAGGTTCTCAATGCTGGCACCCAGCCTGTAGCTGAGGCCAGTTTGCACCGTATCAGTGCCTTCCCCTCCAACTTCCCTGACAATATCACTGGTGCTATCTACCACATAGGCATCATTGCCTCTGCCGCCCAGCATTCTGTCGTTGCCTACACCGCCATCCAGGACGTCATTGCCTGCACCACCGCTGAGAGTGTCGTTGCCCTCTAGCCCGTAGATCAGATCATCGTTGTCAGTGCCGGTAATACTATCGTTACCTGCGGTACCCTCGATCGAGGCACCAAAATAGCGGACAATTGCAAACTTGCCATCGCTGCCTCCTGCTACTACAAGCTTGCCGTCGCTCTGGAGGGCGATGCTAGAGCCACCGTCCTGCTTGCCATCCAGGTCAGTTATAATCTTGCCATCTATGCCGAAGCTGGTATCGAGCGTACCGTCGCTGTTGTAGCGAGCTAGGGCAAAGTCATTATTACCAGCGGCATTTCGGGCAGCCCCTGCTACAACGAGCTTGCCATCGTTCTGTAGCACGATGCTGTTAGCAAAGTCATTCTGATTGTTAAAATCAGTTGTAATCTTGCCATCAATGCCGAAGCTGGTATCCAGCGTACCATCGCTGTTGTAGCGAACTAGGGCAAAGTCGTAAGTACCACTAGCATTTTGGTTATACCCTGCTGCAACAACCTTACCATCACTTTGCAGCACGATGCTGGTAGCAACATTATCCTCATTATTGAAATCGGTTACAACCCTGCCATTGTCGCCAAAACTGGCGTCGACTGTACCGTCGCTGTTATAGCGAGCTAGGATAAAGTCATTCCTAAATTCAAGTGTGGATAAGGTATACCCTCCCGCAACGAGTTTGCCATCGCTTTGCTGTGCCACGCTAAAACTGACATGTAAAAAAGCACCAAAGTCAGTTGTGACTTTGCCGTCGTCGCCAAAGCTGGTGTCGAGGCTGCCATCGCTGTTGTAGCGAGCTAGAGCAAATTGCTCGCCGAATAGGTACCTAGAACCTGTCACAACCAATTTGCCATCACTCTGCTGGATGATGCCCCGAGCTGGCTGAGACGTTCCGCCAAAATCAGTCATGACTTTACCGTTATCGCCAAAGCTGGTATCGGGTGTGCCATCGCTGTTGTAGCGAAGCAGGGCAAAAAAGCTACGCCTAAAGCCATCGAGTGTAACACCAGTAAACCCCGTCACCACGAGTTTTCCATCGCTCTGTAGAACAACACCCCCGGCAATATCAAATTCGCCATTGATGTCAATCGTGATCTTGCCATTATTGCCAAAGCCAGTATCGAGCGTCCCGTCACTGTTGTAACGAGTTAGGACAAAGTCGTTGTTCCCATTGTCAGGAAACGTGGTGCCCACTACGACAAGCTTGCCGTCTGGCTGAACGATCACCTCGTTAGCATCAGCGCTGGCGTCGCCAAAATCGGTGATTACAACACCGCCCGTGCCAAACGCCGGGTCGAGGCTGCCCGGTGCCAGTATGGCTTGGTAATCCGCAATCGCTTCTGCTTCAAACATCAGCGGCGTTTTCACCTGCCCTGTCTGCACCTGCAACTGCCAGTCGCCGCCCAGTGCCGCAGCTCCGGTTTTCGTCTCTGAAGCCGCCACGCTCGCCCCAGTCAACTCATTTATCCGCGCCACAAACGCCCGCCCTCGATCACCCAGGGCCACCTCGCAGCCATAGATCAAAAGCTCTGCCTCAGGAGCAAACGACTCAACCCAGCTTTGTAAAGTCGCAGCATGGTCAGATAGAGTTTCCAGACCCAACTCTGCCTGCCCCAAAAAGAGCTGCCCCGCAGCGCCATGGGATACGATGTGGAGCGCCGTTAAATCGTGATGCTGCCTTAAAATCTGGCTAATCTGAGCAATGCCGCTTTGGGAGGCATCTAGCACTGCTATTTCCACCCCAGATCTTGCTGCTGCAACGAGTTGGGTGATGTCAGTCAAGGCTCCATCAATCACCGCCAGTTCGCGCGATTGAGCGACTGCGATCCTTGCTTTACCAGGTCTATTGACCGTAGCAGCAGCGTTCGCAACCTGGGTATTTATGTGATTTTCTTTGTTTATCGTAGTCATCATAGTAGTCATAGAGAAACACATCCAAAGAGAGTGAATTTGCGAGAATATAAGAGATTTGGCAATACTTACAGTAGTTTTCAGATCAATAAACCACGGTAGCGGGGTGCAGGGGCTACGCCCCTGCGTGGGGGCACCGCCCCCACACCCCCTCCTTTAGCTAACTGAAATGAAAATCGCTGTAAAAAGGCAGCGAAAATTGGCCTGCTTTGATGTATTGCAATTGAGCAGAAACGTCTAAAGACGCATCGGCAGCGTTAGGCTTGGAACCTAACCCCGAACAACGGGCGATCTAATTTACAGAACCAAACTGAAAAGCAGAAATATCAAATCGAGAGCAGGGCGCTCGAATAAATGCAACAACAGACAGCAGAAAATACTCGATGCAGCGCAACGCGCCCTGTTCGGTAGCCCTGTAACCCTGGATGGTTGGGAAATGAATCGGTAGATTAGTGGCCCAATTTAAAGTCGGTAGAATGCTCAAGTCCAAAAATCGTCAAAGTCCTGAATCGCGTCTTGTTTGACGAAAAAGCATGAGTTCACAACAACAGTAGCATCCCGTAAGAATGGCTTAATCTTTAGAGCTGCACTTCACAAAAATCTGAAGCTTTTGTGAAGAGTCTCCCAAGACTCTGGAGCATTGTATAAATGCCTGGGCATAGCGCTGCCGCAGTCAGGCCATAACGCCCAATCGAGTTCTGAGGCTTGGAACTACTGCCATATTCCCCTGTCCCACCCTTTGACAAGAAAACCCCAGCCAGCAGCATAAATGGCTGAATCCGGGGTTTGTTCGCTCAAGCTATGACCGATTCAGGACGGCTTTGCCCTATGCCTGAAGTACAAAATCGCTGGCCGTCAAAGTCGGCTGGGTGGTCAAGACTGCAAAGGTGCCGCCCGTGCCCAGACCTGCTGCCGTGCCGTTCTGGTTGTAGAACAGCTTGCCATTGGCCGAGTTGTAGACGATCTTGGCTGCCCTGCTGTTGGCTGCTGCATCAGTTGTGACGATGGCAAACTCAGATGCGTCGCTGAAGCCGCTGCCCACCACGCTGGTCAAGGCGGCAAAGGTTGTTTTGCTCAACACCAGTTTGTCACTGCCCGCCGTGAAGTCAGTGATGCTGTCTCTACCCAGCGAGGCGTTGGTGAAGGCCGCGCTGCTGCTGAAGGCAAACTGATCGCTGCCCAGACCGCCCGCCATGGTATCGTTGCCCGCCCCGCCCACGAGGCTGTTGTTGCCGTCGTTACCTAGCAGGGTATTAGCCAGGTTGTTGCCCGTGGCGTTGATAGCTGCTGTAGCAGTTAGGGTTAGATTCTCGACATTTGCGCTCAATGTATGGCTGACTGAGGACTGCACCGTATCGATGCCCTGGTTAACCAGCTCGGTGACGATGTCGCCCGTGCTATCGACGCTGTAGGTATCGTTGCCCAGACCGCCTCTGAGGGTATCGTCGCCCAACTCGCCCATCAGAATATCGTCACCGGCGCCACCGACAATCGTGTCATTGCCTGCCCCACCAGAGAGGGTGTTGTTGGCGCTGTTGCCGGTAATGCTGTTGGCCAGATTGTTGCCGACACCGTTGATTGCAGCAGTGCCAAGGAGCGTGAGGTTCTCGACGTGGACACCGAGGGTATAACTGACTGTAGATCGGACCGTATCGCTTCCTGCATTTACTGCTTCAGCTACAGTGTCGGCTAGGCTATCTACAGAATAAATGTCGTTACCAGTACCGCCGCTCATACTGTCATCGTTCAGGCCGCCATTCAGGCTGTCGTTGCCGTTACCACCTGCGAGCACATCATTACCTGCACCGCCACTGAGGCTATTGTTACCGCTATTGCCAGTAATGTTATTACTGCTATTATTGCCGGTGCCGTTGCTCTCACTGGTGCCGGTCAAAGTGAGGTTTTCTAGATTCGCTCCCAAGCTGTAGCTAACTGAGGACTGCACCGTATCTGTGCCTTGGTTTGCCAGCTCTGTGACCGTATCACTTGAACTGTCTACCTGATACAGATCATTGCCCTGACCGCCTTTTAGGATATCATCTCCTGTACCACCCAACAGGCTGTCATTTCCGGCACCGCCTGCTATCGTATCGTTGCCTGCGCCTCCGTTGAGGCTGTTATTGCCATTGTTGCCCGTGAGGCTGTTGTTGGCATTGTTGCCAGTGGCACTGCTGTCAGCTGCGCCAGTCAGCACCAAATTTTCTAAATTCGCCCTGAGGCTATAGCTGATTGCACTCCGAACGGTGTCATTGCCCTGGTTTGCTGACTCTGTGACTGTGTCAGCAACGCTGTCTATAGAGTAGCTGTCGTCGCCACTGCCGCCGCTCATATTGTCATCGCCAGCACCACCGATGAGGATATCGTCACCCAATCCGCCTGCAATTGTGTCGTTGCCTGCGCTTCCGTTAAGGCTGTTATCGTCACTATTACCCGTGAGATTATTGTTAGCACCATTGCCTGTGCCGTTGATGGCCGCGGAGCCGGTTAATACCAGATTTTCTAAATTTGCCCTGAGGCTGTAGCTAATCGTGGAGCGAACAGTGTCGGAACCCTGATTTGCTAGTTCTGTGATCGTGTCACCCGTGCTGTCTACAGTGTAGCTGTCGTCGCCTGTGCCCCCGACCATTGTGTCATCGCCTGCTCCCCCGTTGAGGCTGTCGTTGCCGCTCAGGCCGCTCAGCGCGTTGTTGGCACTGTTGCCCGTGATCACGTTATTGAGAGCGTTTCCAGTTGCGTTGATGACAGCTGAGCCAGTTAGAGCCAAGTTTTCAAGATTGGCGCCTAATGTATAGCTGATTGAGGATCGAACTGTGTCCGTGTCTCCTCCGGTTTCAGTCACTGTATCAGAAATGCTATCTACCGAGTAGGTATCGCTGCCAGTTCCCCCTTCCATACTGTCGTTGCCCGTCCCCCCGGTGAGGTTGTCGTCTCCGGCACCGCCGAGTAGGGTGTCATCGCCAGCACCGCCGTTCAGAATATCATTACCATCCAGGCCACTGAGAGTATCATTGCCCTCGATGCCGTTCAGAATATCATCGTCTGGGCCACCAGCTAGACTGTCGTTGCCTCGCGTTCCGGTGCGGGTGATGCCCGTGACGGTTTTTGACCAACTGTCTGAGGCTGAGCCGCTGCCCAGATTTCCGGCAGCATCTTCGATGCCGTTGGCGCT
>JBJTUI010000458.1:0-2820 GCA_046080625.1 Elainella sp.
CAATCTTAATTAATATTGATATTTGCCACATCGTTATTAATAGCTGTCTAATATCTTAAGACCGCTTCGAGAGTTAGGACTCGAACATGAGTGAACAACAGTATTGTCAACGTGCTGATTTAATGGGAACCCAGATTATCACCCGCACGGGCGGTAAGCGTCTGGGCGTCGTGAGCCAGCTCTGGGTGGATGTCGATCGCCGCGAGGTGGTGGCAATCGGGCTGCGTGAAAGCGTCCTCTCGGGGGTGCTGTCCAATATTCAGCAAACCATGCTGCTAAGCAACGTGCGTCAGATTGGCGACGTGATTTTGGTGGACGACAACACGGCCCTAGAAGACGACTTCAACGACGAAGCCTACAGCACGCTGGTCAACAGCGAGGTGATCACCGAAACGGGCGAACTGCTGGGTAAAGTGCGCGGCTTCAAGTTTGACACCTCCGATGGGCGGGTCGAGTCGATTGTGATTGCCTCGATTGGTCTGCCCCAAATCCCCGATCAGCTGATCAGCACCTACGAGCTGGCGATGAGCGAAGTGGTCAGCAGCGGCCCCGACCGGCTGATTGTGTTTGAAGGGGCCGAAGAGAAACTCAACCAGCTCACGGTTGGCCTGCTGGAGCGAATTGGCATCGGCAAACCCCCCTGGGATCGGGGTGAAGATGAGGACTACGCTACCCCCACCAAAACCGAGAACCAGCTGCCCTCGGGTCTGCGGGTGCCGGTAGAACCGATGCAGCAGCAGCGCCGCGTCCCTGTCGCTCAAGAAACCTGGGATGACGACCACTGGGAAGCGGCCCAGCCCCAGCCCCAGAAGCGGGTGATGCGGGAAGAGCTGCCCGAATCCAACTGGAACGATGATGAACCCTACGAAGCGGTGCTCTACGAGCCAGTCGCCGAGGTCCAGCCGGTTGAGGCCCTGGAAGAAGACGTCACCAAAGATGCCTGGGAAGACGACGAGAATCCCAAGCCCTACCGAGCTCCGCAGGTGAATATTCCCGAACGCAAGCGGGTTGTGGAATACGAGGAAGAGACGGACTACTAGAGCTGGACTGCTAGAGCTGGACTGCCAGAACCTAGTGGAACTACCACTGTCCCTCTTGGGGCTTACAGGGTAAGGGGAATTCCAGCAGGCTAATCCCGCTGCCCCTACTTGGCTTCGGGTTTGAGGACTTTCGGGGGCAACGATAGCCCGAAGCCCCTATTCCGCGTTCGATTTCTCCTGCCCGTCCGATTTTTCCTGGAAGCCGCGCACGATCCGGGAAAGCTCGTTCTTCTCGTCAACGCTGATTCGGGTGGGCGAACCGCTGACGATCCGCTCAAAGTTGCGGAACGAATCCTTGATTTCGGGACCCGCACCGCTGATCGTGTATTCGCGGATGCCCTTGTCGTGCATGGAGCCGCGCATTTTGAACACGTTGATCGCCCGCGCCATTTCGCCCCGAATCTCGACGTATTGCAGCATCAAAATCGTGTCGGTGATCGTCGAGATGTGGGAGTCGGTAATCGAATGTGAGCCCATGAACTGGTCGGTCGTGTTGGTGAAGAAGCCCGTGATCTCTTCCTGTTTGGCAAAGCCCGTCACCCCGATCACAAACTGCCGGAAGGCATTGTTGCTGACGCCGCGGGCCAGCGCCGAGAGGGAGTCGATCGCGATCCGGGAGGGCTTGAACTCAGAGATCTCCGATTTGATGATTTGCAGGTGGTCTTCCAGACCCGCCGACTCCGGGTAGGCGCAGATAATTTTCAGCAGACCCTGCTTCTCCAGTTCCTCAAAATCCGTGCCCCAGGAGTGGGCGTTACGCGAGAGCTGAGCCCGGGATTCTTCGTAGGCAAACAGAATCGCCCGCTCGCCCCGGACGCAGGCATCCTGGAGAAACTTGCTGACCAACAGGGTTTTGCCCGTGCCGGTGGCTCCGGTTGCCAGAATGATCGAATCCTTGAAAAAGCCCCCGCCACACATCTCGTCCAGGGTTTCGACGCCCGACGAGACGCGCACATTCGATGAGCGCTGGGTTAGCCGCATTGCGCCTAGGGGGAAGATATTCACGCCCTGATCGGTAATGGTGAACGGATATTCGCCCTTCATGTGGGTGGTGCCGCGCAGCTTCAGGATTTCCATGGTGCGGCGACGGCGTTCGCCTTCCAGGGCGTTGCGGACGATGATCACGTTGTCGGAGACAAATTCTTCTACCCCAAACCGGGCCACCGGGCCATATTCGTCCACTCGCTCGGTGGTCATGATCGTGGTAGCACCGACCTGCTTCAGCCGCGCCACCAGCCGAAAAATTTCGCGCCGCACCACCGAGGCCGCATCATACTGCTGAAATACGGCAGTCACCGAGTCGATCGAGACCCGTCTGGCCTTATATTTGCGAATCGCGTATTGAATCCGCTCGATCAGCGCCGACAGGTCAAAGTTGCCGATCACATCCTGCCCCTCGGGATCGGGAGAAGCATCCAGGATAAATAGCTTGCCCTCGTCGATCAGCTGCTGCAAATTCCAGCCAAAGCTGTAGGCGTTTTTAATGATGTCGGCGGGCGACTCTTCAAATGTGACAAACACGCCCGGCTCGTCGAATTGGGTAATGCCGTTGTAGATAAACTGGATGGCTAGCAGGGTTTTGCCCGTCCCCGAGGTGCCGCTAACCAGCGTAGTGCGTCCTACGGGCAGACCTCCATGACTAATGTCATCGAAGCCTTCAATCATCGTGCGAATTTTCTGGACACCGAGAACCTTGGGTTCGCGTTGCGTTTCATCCTGTTGGGATTGGGTCATGGATTACCGGAGCCTTTCTGCGTAATATTCATCGTATAAAAAAGCG
>JBJTUI010000459.1:0-4772 GCA_046080625.1 Elainella sp.
GCTACCAGTATCTTTCATTGAAGTCTCCTTGATCCGAACACTCAGATTGTTCGGGTTGAAGAGACTTTTCCTCAGACTCCCGGAACTGTCAAACTGTGGGAGTCCCCCAGCAGAGCTGGGGGGTTACCCAGGGTACTTATCTACTTGTCAGCTCCTGCAATTGTCAGCTCCTGCAATTGTCAGCTCCTGCAATGATCAGAAAAATCGTTTCGGGTGGGCAAACCGGTGTGGATCGGGCCGCGCTGGATGTCGCCATTGCTCAGGGTTTGGACTATGGGGGGTGGTGTCCCAGAGGTGGATGGGCAGAAGATCAGCTGACGCCCCCTGGCCTGCTGACAAATTATCCAAACCTGCTCGAAACCCCTTCCCCGCAGCCCGCACAGCGCACCGAATGGAACGTCAGAGACAGCTCAGCCACTTTAGTGCTTATCGCCAATGAGAATTTAGGATTATCAGTCGGCACCCAGCTGACATCCGATATTGCCTTCCGTTTGGAGAAGCCGATCTTGATCTACCAACTCTGCTCAGAGAACGCCCCAATTCAAGTCTGGGAATGGCTAAGAGGGCTGGAGCAGGATATTATTCTGAACATTGCTGGCCCCAGAGAGAGCGAATTTCCGGGCATCTACGTTGCAGCTCAAAAGGTGATCAGACAGCTGCTAAACACTGAGTTGCTAAACACTGAGCTAGCCTCATTCAATATCAAGCCACTGCATTACGGCCCCTAGCGAACCATCCGCCACAGACGCGCCTGTTCAGAGACGGGGATCAATCGCCAACCCTGTTGAGCAATAGCCGATTCCAGGGGTTTAGAGGCACGAAACACCAGCAGATTTTCTGCTTGAGCAATAGGAGCAAAATTGGGCTGGGCGCTGACCAGAAACAGCCGCGTCTCGGGTCGCAGACTGTAGCTCATGGCCACCAAATCACCCATGTTGGTATAGTCGTCTCCCATGTCGCTCAAGAGGATGGGTAAAGCAGTTCCCGCCTGTTTCGCCTCGGCTGTGGTACGGTTAACTTGGTTGATCACTTCGGCGTTGAAATAGCTCAGATCCTTGTTCCACCAGGTTTGTGCCCTCGCACTGACGCTACAGGACAGGATGCTGGCGGCAAAAACGAACCCCAGCAGGCCGAGCCAAAGCCGCCGAGTTGAGCGCGTGGGGGTGATGCTGCCGTCCAGCTGATTGCCAAACAGCTTGCTGCTAAACAGGTGGGCCACCGCCAGCTGCACCGCCGGAAAACAGGAAATCAGGTAGCGACTCACCGCTGAGCGCTTGCCCCCCAACACCAGATCGGGCAGGGCCAGCAGCAGAAACGGCACCCAGGCCGCCGTATAGAGAAATAGCCAGACGCGCAGGGGTTGACGCAACAGTCGGTAAAACGCCACCAGAATCAGCAGTAAAACCGGCAGCCGCAGCAGGTAGGTGAAGGGATTGTTGAAACCAAAATCGAGATCAACCCAGAGGGCTGTGAAGCTGAGCAGCCAGAGTTTAGCCAGGTAGAGGAGCCCGACCGATACTCGCGTCCAGTCGGTGGTGGCGGAAGCGCGGGTCTGCTGGTCGAGCAACACCCAAATCCAGGGCGCATAGAGCAGCAGGGCTCCCAGCACGGCTAGCCCAAAATAACAGAGGCGACGGTCACGCAACCAGGTGTTAAATCCTGCCAGCAGTGGCTTTTGGGTGGCTGCCAGATCGAGCCAGCTCAAACCCAGCACATAAACCGCCTGGGAAACCAGCGTCAGGGCAAAAAACGGGTGGGTGTAGAAACCCAGCGCCACACTCAGACCATAGTGCATCCAGCGTTCACCCCGCTTGTGTCGCATGGCTCGCAGCAACAGCCAGCTGCTGCCAATCATAATCGCCGTTAGCAGACTATATTGCCGGGCCGTTTGGGCGAACAGAATGTCTAAGGGCGACAGCGACAGCAGGGCCGTGGCCAGCAGGGCCGTGGTAGACGAGGCAAACAGCTCCAGGGCCAGCAGATACATCAGCGGCAGGCTGAGCAAACTCAGCAGGACAGGCAGCAGACGGGATGCCAAGATCGAACTGCCAAATGCCTGCATCCAGTAGCGGGCCATGACGAAGTAAAAGGGCGGATGCTGCGGATCTTCCCGAATCAGGGAGCGCACCGTATCAACCACGCTGCTGTCGGGCTTAATCTGCTGAAACGCCTGGAGTTCTGGCACCGAAACAAAGCGGTTTTGAAAAATCGCCTCGTCAATGGTCTGGCGCATATACCCGGCGGCACGCATGGAGGTATACATCTCGTCGTGCCAGTAAATTTTGTGATCCAGCGCCACAAATCGCAAACAGACACCCAGCACTAGCAGCGCTATAAGGCCCGCTTTCCAGAGCCTCCTCTGACGAGGTGTTTGTTCAACCTGGGAGAGAGTTTTCATGAATTTTCCCTTCGCTTTGACCTCAGCGGTGCTGTTTTGGCCGATTTATCGCTTTGGCCTGCTCGGCGTTGTCCCCTTGCACCGCATTTTGAGTTGAATTAATCAAACCCAGCGACTCATACCAATTTTCTGTGAGCCTGCATAGAACGAGGAGTGTGGGGACTCCGTCCCCACGAGGCGCAGCCCCCTTGCCCCCCAGTGATTTTGCGCAGCTTCAAAAAGAATTGGTATTAGCTCAAATAAATCTGAAGCAGAGATCTCTGAAATCGGGATCACACTGATGAAGGGCTGCTCCCGGAGGGCTGCAACTCAAGAGACCGTCAGGGAACTCCCAGCACTCCTGGCAAGGCCTGTCGGAGCTGTTAACTACAGGAGGGGGTATGGGGGCAGTGCCCCTGCACCCACCGGTAATCTGGGGCTATTTAATCTGGGGCTATTAATTCGGGGTTGATTGATCGGAAAACCGCTGTAATTTATCGCTTGCCGGGTGACGAATTCAGGGCATCTTTAGTACATTAGATCTAGGCTGCAAGCCTTCACAATCGAGAGCGTTAGCCCTAATCTTAAGGCGAGGCGTGCAAATAGTTAAGAAACGATGAAAGCCAAAATCGAAAACGACGTAATTTTTCTCAACAGGGACGACCTGCCCCAATACAAAAAGCAAGGCTCGGTGGTTCGAAACAGCTATTTCTGGGCCTTGAAAGCGATTGCAGGCAACACACCCTACGGCGGCGACTGGGAATTTGAATCAGAGGTCTGGCTGGCCCTGCGGCGAGTGCTGCTGGCTTTTGCCGAATCTGGCTATTTAGGACTGTCGGAAACCACTCTGGAGTTCCCGGTCGAGCAGGGAGAAATTCCGACTGTGTTTCGCGGCATTGCCACCTGGCAGAGCTAGTGAGCCTGCATAGAGACGCGCCCTATCTAGCCATGCGCCCCAACTGCTGCTGCAACATCTGCAGGACAAACAGCACTCCCACGCTGCTCAGCATCACGCTAATCCAGAATCCGTCGGCGAGCTGACGATTGCTCATGGCCCAACCGCCCAGAGCTGGCCCAATGAAATAGCCCGCTGCCCAGCAGAGGGAGTTAACCGAGAGATACACTCCCCGCAGCGATTCGGGGGCAAGGTAGATCACGAGCGAGGAGGCCGACGGCGTGTAGGCAACTGTGGCTAAAGCCGCCACTGCCAGCGCTGCTCCGGCCCAGAGGGAAAACGCCGTGGCAGCCTGACCCGTGGCCCAGATCAAACCAAAGCTCATTGTCCAGCCCAGGTTCGACAACATCAGCGCCCAGGTATAGCTAAACCGATGCAATGCTCGCACTACCGGAATTTGACTGAGAATACACAGGCCGATATACCAGGCGAACAGCGTGCTCAACACCATGGGGCGGAAGGTCTGGGCTGGACTGGCCGAAACAAACCGGGTGAGGTAGAGCGGCAGGGCCGTATTCAGCAGAGCCAGATAGGTGGTGAACAGAATATTGGCAACGGCAAACACCTGTAAAGGTCGGTCGCGCAGAGCAATTGCCCAACCCTGGCGCAGGGGAGTCGAGGACTGGTCGTGTTTCAGGGTTTCCGGAATCGCCCGATAGATCACGCCCAGAAACAGGAGGAACGACAGGCTGTCGATCAGATACATAGCGCGGTAGGAGCCGGTTGCCGCCACCAGCCCGCCGCCCAGCACAATTCCCAGACCCAGACCGACATTATCAGCCAGGCGGTTCAGGGCATAGGCTTCGCTGCGGCTTTCGAATTGGGCCAAATCGGCCACGACGGCTTCAGTCGCGGGCCAGTAGAGCCCCACACCCAGCCCCATCAGCAGGTTGCCCAGCAGGAAGGTAGGGAAGTCGGAACTGACAAACAGCAGCAGATCGGCCAGGGCCGAAACCGCCGCCGAGATCAGCAGAATTTTGCGGCGTCCCCAGCGCGGCGAATCGGCCAGCGATCCACCCAAAACTCGCCCCACCACGCCCGAAATCGACTCACTGCCGATGCCAATTCCGACGGCAGCGGGCGACAACCCCACCTCATTGACAAAAAACACCGCCGCATAAAACAACACGAACCCGGTGCCGGTTTGCAGCAGCAGCCGTCCCACCATCAAAATCCACAGACGCGAATCGAGAGACGGCAACCAGGCCAAAAGTTTTGCAGCAAATCTCATCACCAGCTTTACGGGCAACATCTCTGCCAGTCTAGAGGGAATGGGCAACAGCGCCTATCCTTCGTGACACAGAAATTTCGGAAATTGCCCAAGCTACTGAAGACTATCCAAAGCGGGCAAAGCGCCAGAAGCCTTACTGTATCTGTATTTCACTCAAAGCCCGTGATGAGGATTGAACTCATGACCTCACCCTTACCAAGGGTGTAATC
>JBJTUI010000460.1:0-21540 GCA_046080625.1 Elainella sp.
TGATCGCCTGATGCTGACCGCAGCAGGGTTGTGGAACTTCTATCTCGAAGTTGCCCTCGACGCTGCCTAAGTGAGACCAGAAACGGGAAAGTAGTCTGCACCTTGCTTTCAACCATTCTTATTTGGCAACAAGTCTAATAAAATAGCTAGGCTTGTATCAATCCGATAAAAAACATCAGTAGATCTACCTGCCAAGCCTAGATAAACGCATCTTGTGTATGATGCCACTTCTCTATCGGCCTGCATTTGGAAAAGAGTTGGGAACTCTGGCTCCACAATGGATGAAGTCTCTGACCTAACTGTTTTGTGTATCCGCCAAAAAATCAATATAAGTTATTTTGATGTAGTCAGCCTTATCTCACCTTGCAAATTCTTGGTATAATACTTCGCGGGTGGCATCCTGCGTTTGCGTTCAAGTCTGCTCACCTTGAAGTATTCAGTCAAGTTAAAGCTGTTCTAGAACGTTCGGCTAAAATTGAGGTTAGGGCAAGTTGAGCTAAGGTTCGATTCTATTTGTGTAATCGCGTAACCGGCGGAGTTAGTTTAGTACTTGACGGGCTAACAGGTTAGCGATGGGGGTGCAGTTTCGAGTGACGGCGCAAACGGTTCGCAAGATTTTTTGGTTTGATAGCTACGTTGATATCGTTCAAAAATCAGCAGGATTAATAATTATGAGTAATTTCAATAGCGGTGATTCAGTTCAAGCCTTGCCTCTCGGGTCTTCTAAGAAAAACTATGTAGCAATGCAGGTTTCGCAGCTCGGTAAGTTTTCTGAGTTGACCCAGGCCGGTTTTTTTGGGATGTACCGCGATGGGGGAACTTCCAGTTCGATGGGTTCTAGCGTCTTGCCTCCCAATCGTCTGCAACCATAAGTTTAAGACCATAGGTTCAGCCGAACGGCTTTGGAGTTGAGGAGGTGAAAGCTGTAGCTCTAGAGAGCATTCGGGCAGAACTCAATCAGGTTTTACCTGTGGTAAAGGTCAGCGTCGAGGTAATTCCTGGACAAGTAGACAGGGGCTGCACTGATTTTCAGCGAACCCGCTCTCCCCAGGGCCAAGACTGCTACTGGATTCCTTGGACTGAGGCGCTGGGAGCCTGGATTACGGCAGAAGGGCGAGCAGTTGTATTGGCAGTTAGCCAGGGGTTACAGGCCGAAGATTTGGCGGCACCCTTAGCAAACGGGCTGGTTTCAGTGATTGTGGGAGCCTGCCTCAACCTGAGTGGAACCGTTGCTATCCATGCGAATGCCGTCAACCTTGAAAATCGAGCCGTTGCTTTTATTGGCTATTCCGGAGCCGGTAAATCGACTCTGAGCGCGTTTTGTCTCACCCAGGGTGCAGAATTACTGACCGATGATGTCTTGAGAGTCGATGCTGCTGGAAACGTTTATCCTGGGCTAGCTCGTCTGAAGCTCTATCCTGAAACAGCCGCAGAGCTAGGGTTTAGTACAACTCGCACCACGCCCTACAAGCTGCACTATCACCCGATTCAAATTGGGGGCTCGCTTGCTCCAGATGCGATTCCAGTTGGACTCCTGTATCTATTGGCCGAAAGTCCAAATCAGCAGATTTATACCGAGTCGATCGCGCCCAGTCAGGCTGTGTTTGAGCTGCTGTCTCACAGCTACTACGCTACTAATTTGATTCCTGAACGATCGGAGCTATTGGATGCCTACGCGAACTTGGTGGAGCAGGCGCCCGTCAGGAGGTTATTTTACCCGCGTGACCTAACGCTGCTTCCTCAGGTCTACAACGTTTTACGCCAGGAGATGCGTTTGCTGTTTCGTTAAGGCCGTTTCGTTAGGACAATTGTCATGGGCTACACGCGAGTTCAAGACCATCAGAGCATGGTTTTTGATGCTCAACGGAATCAGGCTTATGCAGCGGCGATGGCAGCGGTGATCACGCCAGAAAGCATCGTTCTAGATCTGGGAGCTGGTTTAGGGATTCACGGTCTTTTGGCTGCGCGTTTGGGTGCAAAACGGGTCTACTTGGTTGAACCAGAGGATGTGATTGCTGTTGCAGCTGAGCTGGTGCGGGCGAACGGGTTTGATGACCGGATTCACTGTCTACAGGGAAAGATTGAGCAGGTTGAGCTACCAGAAAAGGTAGATGTCATTTTATCGGTATTGACAGGCAACTTTTTGCTGGAGGAAGACCTGCTTCCTTCTCTGTTCTGGGCTCGCGATCGATATCTCAAGCCTGGGGGCACTTTGATTCCCCAGGCGGCTGTTCTGGAAGCCGCTCCGATTCAAGCACCAGAGCTTTACGAGCGAGAGGTTGGCATCTGGTTAAGTCCTCATTTAGGTCTTGATCAGAGCCCGGTTCGTGACTATGCGGCTCATTCGGTCTACTACTACCGGGACAGGCTTGCTCCTGAGCAGTATTTGGCCGAACCTGCCTGCTTGATGAATTTGGATTTCTATCACTGCGACAGCGCCGCTTGTGCTGCTCAGGCAACATATAAGGTTCAGAGAGCAGGGATTTGTCACGGTTGGTCAGGCTGGTTCAGGATTCAACTGGGCGAGTCTTGGCTCTCTACAGCACCTGATGCTCCGCCAACCCATTGGTCGGCTGCGTTCCTGCCCCTCGATCCCCCCCTATCTCTAGATGCCGGCGCAGCTGTAGAGTTTAGCTTGCTTCGTCCCCCTCTTGGCGACTGGACCTGGCAGGTTAGAGCAGGTGAGTTGGCGCAGCAGCATTCTACGTTTTATTCTCTGCCTATGACCGTCAGCACGATGCGAAAAAAATCGAGTCATTATTCTCCAAGGTTAAACCGCAGAGGTGAAGCAACGTTAAAGCTGTTAGCCCATAGTAGTGGAAATGAGTCTTCGGAGCAGCTTAGCCACCGTCTGCTAAAAGATTTTCCCGATCTATTTACGGATTTGTTAATGGCAATGAGGTTCGTTCGGGACTTTAAAGATCTATATTTGTAGCTTTTTAAGCTATCTTCCTGTGAAGAGAATGTGAATTTTAGCAGTTTTCTTAGAGAGAGCAAATCGTATCTCTAGAATAGACCTAGCAATAGTTCGAGAGATAACTGCATCGTTGATCGCGTAGTTTCTGTCCATTAATTACTGGTTAATTTTATGACAACCCAATCTCTAGTTTCCTTTAACGGGCAAATTGCCTTTGTGGATGCGGGCGTCTCTGACCCAGCTTCGTTGATTGCTAATCTCGCTCCTGGCACCGAGGTCTATCAGCTCAGTGCAGCCCAGAGCGGGCTAGATCAAATTACTCAGATTTTGGCAGGACGGACCGGCATCTCCGGGATTCACATCATTTCACACGGCAGTGATGGGCAGCTCCAATTGGGTGACACCACCGTCAGCGATCTCAGTGCCTATGACGATGATCTTCAGCTCTGGTCAGCTTCCTTGACCGATGATGCTGACATTTTACTCTACGGCTGTGACCTGGCGGCGGATGTCAAGGGCAAGTCGTTTGTGACCCAGCTGAGTCAAGCAACTGGGGCTGACGTGGCGGCCTCCACAGACTTGACTGGCAGTTCAGCCCAGGGCGGCGACTGGGTGTTGGAATACCAGACCGGCCAAATCGAGACAGGCAGCTTGAGTGCCCCCACCTACCAAGGCACCCTGGCCGCCTTCTTTGTCACCACCACAAACGATGTGGTCAATCCTAACGATGGCGTTACCAGTCTGCGTGAGGCTGTCGCTAGTGCCAATTCCCTGGGCGGTGCAAACAGTATTTCATTCCTGGTGAATGGAAGAATCACTCTGACTCAGGGCGAGTTAAGCATCAACAACAATCTCAGCGTTTTTGGCAATGGCGCTTTCCTGACAATTAGCGGAGGGAATGCCAGTCGGATATTCAACATTGCTAGCGGGAATACGGTATTGTTTAACGCCGTGACGCTTGCTGATGGAAATGCAGCCGCTGACGTGGGTGGAGCGGTGTTCAATAGCGGCAACTTGACCGTCCAGTTCAGCACGCTCTCAACCAACTCTTCTGAGAATGGGGGGTCCGGCATTTTTAACCAGGGCAGTCTGACGGTGACTTCGAGCACCTTCTCGGGCAACCGGGTCACAGGCAATGGTGGAGGAGGCGGTATCGCCAACACAGGTACAGTGACGGTCAACAGCAGCGTGTTTTCGGGCAATTCAGCCCAATTTGCCGGCGGTCTGCTCAATGAAGGTGGCTCCGCGACGCTTAATTTCAGTCAATTCCGGAACAATCAGGCCGCTTTTGATGGCGGTGGTGTTCTTAATGCCTTGGGCAGCATGACTGTTGTGGGCAGCACCTTCGCCAGCAACATCGCCCAGACTAATGGCGGCGGGCTTGCCAATGGTGACTCACTGACGGTGAGGAACTCCAGTTTCCTGAGCAACCAGGCTACGGTCGATGGCGGTGGCATCTTCACGATTGGGAGTCCTGCGACTCTGGT
Organism: Elainella sp.; assembly: GCA_046080625.1. Classification (GTDB taxonomy): domain Bacteria; phylum Cyanobacteriota; class Cyanobacteriia; order Elainellales; family Elainellaceae; genus Elainella. Next base: position 4,405 of record JBJTUI010000460.1, read on the forward strand.
TGGCAACCTGATCACGGGCAACTCTGCCGACCGAGGCGGTGGCATCTTCAATGCAAGCGTAGCGGAAGCGAGTAGCGTTCAGCTTCGGCTCTACAAAACTCTCTCTACAGCAATCGCGCGGAACGCCTCACTCCGTAACGCCACAGGCAACGTGTCTCTACAGCTGAATAACGTCAGCTTCAATACCGCCAGAAGCGGTAGTAATAACGGCACTGATCTGTTTGGAGCCTTCACCAGTAGCGGCTTCAATACAATTGGCAAAGGCGGCGGCTTCACGGGCATCACCAGCCTTGTGAATGGCGATTTAATCCTAGTGCCTTAGCCAATTAGGCAAAGCGCATCTTAGTCCAAAATCATTTGCTGGGGCAGGTAGGGCATGATGCTCTGCCTGCTCTTAATTAGGTGGCTGTTAATCATCTACCCTCATTTAGTGCTTTAGTGCGGCTGAGGTGTGTGCGCTGAGGTGTGATAGTATCCATCTATGGAACAAGAAAATCTGGGAAACTAGCGAGCGACATGGCCAAACCCCTGTCAGATCTACAGCCCTTGTCGGACCTACAATTTGTCGTGAGTAAAGATGTGTTATTCCGGCAGGTTGAGAATGAGGCAATTTTGCTGCACTTAGTTGATGGAATGTACTACAGCCTTAATGAAACCAGCATTCCCTTCTGGGAGGCTTTACGCAGTCAAACCTGCTTAACATCTGCTGTCGATCAGGTAACTTCCCAATACGATGTAGAACCCGATCAGGTCATTCAAGATTTAAGGAAATTACTAGAGGAGCTACTCCTCTACAACCTGATTACTCCTCTTGATCCACCTCAATCGCCTTGACTTGGCAATAACCAGGTTTTCAGGATCTACCAAAATCAATTTTCTTCCGCCGATATGTAGCTACTTACGTAAATGCTTTTATGATTGATTTCTACGCCAAAACAGGCAAACTGGCTTTGGGCAGTCGGCTGCGACGGTTGAGCGAAATGCTGACCGAAGATGCGGCCCAGATCTATGCCCTTTACGAGGTGACGCTCGACCCCAAATGGTTTCCGGTCTTCTATGTGATCTCCCATCAGCCCGAGGCGTCGATCACAGAAATTGCCCAGCAGATTGGGCACTCGCATCCGTCGGTCAGTCAGATTGTTAAGGAAATGGTGAAGGCCGGGCTGGTGACAATCGCCAGGGGAGCCGATGCCCGAGTCAGTTTGGTCAAGCTCTCAGCAAAAGGCCGAGAGCTAATTCCGGCCCTAGAGCAGCAGTATGAAGATGTGACGGCGGCGGTTGAAAGCCTGCTGGCCGAAAGTCAGTCCGATCTGTGGAACGCAATTGCCGCCGTTGAGTTTTCGCTGGCTGAACAAAGCCTGTTCACTCGGGTGAAGGCGCTGCGGAAACAGCGTATGAATCAACAGGTTGAAATTATCGACTATGCACCAGAGTTCCAGACCGAGTTCAGGCGGTTAAACGTTGAGTGGATTCAAAAGTACTTCAAGCTGGAAGCAGCAGACGAACAATCCCTCAACCATCCCGAAGCAAAGATTTTGCAGCCCGGTGGCCATATCTACCTGGCCCGATGCGAAGATCAGATTGTCGGCACCTGTGCCCTGATCAAACAGACGGCAGATTCCTATGAGCTGGCCAAAATGGCCGTGACCGAAGCCGCCCAGGGCAAAGGCATCGGCTGGCTGCTGGGACAGGCCGCGATCGCCAAAGCCCGCGAGCTTGGAGCCAAAACGCTGTTTCTAGAGAGCAATACGGTGCTGGCCCCAGCGATTGGGCTCTATCAAAAGCTGGGGTTCCGCCGGGTGACTGGAAAGCCTTCGCCCTACGAACGCTGCAATATTCAGATGGAGCTGCAGTTGTAACGGTAGCTAGGGCGAACTCATACCGGCGATGGCAGCCTGCTCTACGGACAAACCAGCCAGCTGCTGGGAGATATCCGGGTTGTAGACGCGCAGATAATTCCAGTAGTTGCCCAACACCGACTCGACGTAGCCTCGGGTTTCCGGGTAGGGAATTTTCTCGATAAACCGATCGAGGTCGCTGGTGTCGTATTTGTCGATCCACTCGGCCACCTTGGCGGGACCGGCGTTATAGCTGGCAATGGCATAGACGGAGTTATCGGCATATTCCTGGTGGGTAAAGTCGAGATACCAGGTGCCGAGGTTGATATTGTCCTCCGGCTTGCGCAGGTCGTAGTCCTTCAGCTTGATCTGGTCAGCAATCCAGTCGGCGGTTTCGGGCATCACCTGCATCAGGCCCAGCGCCCCTGCCGACGATTCAATTTTGGCTTCAAACCGGGATTCCTGCCGAATCAGCCCCGTCACCAGCATCGGGTTAAGGTTGCGCTTCCGGGCCCACTGTTCGATCGTTTCCACGTAGGGGAAGGGGTAGAGCGCCTGCCAGTAGCTGGCCTGTTTGCGCAGGGTTTTATAGTCGGCCTGTTCGGCGGGCGGTTTGCGCCAGGCCAAACTCGACAGCATAAAAATTCCGTCCAGGTTGTCGTTGATCGCTAAGCGCAGCAGGCCGTCCGTATATTGCTCCGAGACGGTTGGCTTCAGCCGATTGGTGAATTCCACCTGCCACATCGCCCAGGTATCGCGAATCTGGCCCAGCTGGTAGAGCTCGCGCAGGGCTTCGGACCCCGCTGTCAGCGTCACGCGGCTTTGTGGTTTGACGACGCTGGGCTGCTTGCTGCGAATCGTGCTGAAATCGCCCACGTCCCAGTCCAGCAGGGAGGCGGCTCGCCAGGCGTAATAGGAGTCGGGATAGCGGCTCAGCACATACTTGAAGGCTTCTTCGGCCTGGGGCTTTTGCTTCAGCTGATTGGCCCATTTGCCGATCCAAAAGGCCGCTTTGGGGGCGATCTCACTGTCGGGATTCTGCTCGACAATTTGTTTCGCCCAGGACCAGGCTCCGTTCAAATCGCCCTGCTGGTCGAGCAGTTCGGCCTGCTGCCAGCGAATTTCGGCTGCCGTATCCGACTGGGGGTATTTCTCCAGCGCGGTTTGACGCAGCTTCAGGGCGGCATCAGGACTGTTTTTCTTTTGCAGAATTTTGGACTTGGCCAGCAGGGCTTCGGGGGCCTGTTCCGGGAACTGCTCGATCACCTGATCCAAATTGCTGATCGCCTCTTCCGGTCTGTCGGCTAAATCAGCCAACCGCAGCAGCGCCATGCCGGTTTCTTTTTCCTTGGGAAACGCTTGAATCAGCGCCCGGTAGCCCTGTTCTGCATCGTCAAACCGTTCACCCAGCTGAGCCCCCCGAGCCGCTCGATACAGATTAAAGGCCGAAGGCGGAGCCTTGGAGTAGGCTTCTCCAGCGCTGCCATAATAGCCATTCTCCCAGTAGGTAAAGCCAAGCGCCTGCCAGTCTTCGGGCGTCAGCTGGGCCGAATAGTCTTTTTTGATCCGGGCCAGAATGTCGGTGATGTCGTCCTGGCCAACCCCATATTTCGCCAGCAGCAGCAGCAATTGGGGCTGTTTCGGGTTTTTCTCCAGCCGGATGCGGGCGATTTCCAGAGAGCGGGGGTGGGCCGGGAATTCGGCCAGGGCCTGGTCCCAATATTTTTCGTCGCTGCGGCCCAGAAAATACAGCGCTTCGGCGGCGGCGGGCGATTTGGGATAGCGCTTCAGCAGAGTTTTCCAGGTTTTTTCCGCCTCGGTGTCGTTGCCGGTTGCCGCCTGCGCCTGCCCGCGTTTGGCCAGAATCTGGGCCGCCAGCACGGGATAGTCTTTCTCCAGATCTTCCAGCAGGGGCAGCGCCTGTCCGCCGTGGTCCTGCTGAATCAGGTCAACCGCCAGCAAATAGCGGGCCCGCAGCTGGTCGGCTGGGCTACCCGTTTCAACCACGCTCTTTAGCGCATCACCCCGTTCCGTAGGGGGCTGTTCCAGCAGAGGACCCAGAGTTGGACTGTCGGCAGCCGAAGCCAGGGCGTCAGGCAGGTTCGGGGCCTGGTTCTGGCCCAGCAGCAGCTTGCCCACTGCGCCAACAGTCAGAATCGAGGCGGCGGTGCTGAGAGCCAGGGATAACCATACCAACTGCTTGCGTTTTAGCATAGGGCTGATCTGACGGGACACTTTTCCTAGGATAAAAGGTTCGCTGGCAATTTTCCGGCTGGTTCTGGTCGAGGAAGAGACACCTGACCTCTGGGAGCTGGAGCGACGAGCTTTGTTTGGGGCCATGGCGTTGCAAAATTTTCTAGATGCACCTGATGTAACCGAAGCAGTCAGGGAATTACAGCGATTTTCATTTCAATTAGCTAAAGGAGGGGGTGTGGGGGCGGTGCCCCCACGCAGGGGCGTAGCCCCTGCACCCCACTGTTAACCCTAATCAGCGAACCTGTTGACTGTTATCACGGGTGATTGTTGCCACGGGACAGCTCGGGTAACACCCCACAGGCCAGTACAGACGATTCAGCTACGGATCATACCGCCTCTACCTGAAATTGGGGTAAAAGTGGGGGAACTTCGCACCTGTAATCAGCCCTCTAGTGAGGTCAGATTCACTGGGTTGAAGAATTTGCCCGTCGTGTTTCAGGATCTGCACAATCTTCGCAGAATGGTCGAGCCAGCGCCTCCAAAAATCGCGCCAACCTGCCGGGGCAGAACATGCCGGAATCCTCTAAATTGAGCAATACTAAAAGCTAGAGAATTATTGAGCTTGGATCTCAATCACTAGATTTGCGAGGCCACATGGATTTGCGAAGCACAGAATTGCAGGACCCTAACCCATCCGGTATCGATCTCCAGGGCGTAGATGTTCCCCTGCTGAATTGGGCGGGCGATTGCCTGGTGGTAGGGCTATACGAAGGCGCAGAGTTAGACGAGACCCTGACTGCCCTCGACCAGAAGCTGGCGAATACCCTGAGCGAGTTGATTCAGGAAGCCGAATTCAAGGGCAAAGAGGGTAGCACTGTGGTGGCGCGCGTGGGGGGCGGCAGTCCGATCCGAAAGATTGCGGCGGTCGGGCTGGGCAAGGCCGAATCCCTCAAGCTAGACACCCTGCGGCGAGCGGCAGCGGCGGCGGCCCGGTTGGCCAAGCGCGAGAAAGTGAAAGCTTTGGGTTTGAGCCTGCCGATCTGGAACCAAGATGCGGCAGCCACGGCGCAAGCCCTGACCGAGGGCATCGAGCTTAGCCTGCATCAGGACGCTCGCTTCAAGTCAGATCAGGACGACGACAAGGGTAGCAAGCTGTCCCGGATTGACCTGCTGGGGCTGGCCGGGCAGGAGGCGGCAATCACCCGAGCCCGCCAGATTTGTTTGGGGGTGGTGCTGGCCCGCGAGCTGGTGTCGGCCCCGGCCAACATTGTCACGCCGATTACCATGGCCGAAGCCGCCGAGGCGATTGCCCGCGAATATGACCTGGAGCTAGAAATTCTGGAGCGGGCCGAATGCGAGAAGCGCGGCATGGGCGCATTTTTGGGTGTGGCCCAGGCGTCGGATCTGCCGCCCAAGTTTATCCACCTCACCTATCGCCCAACCGGGACTGCCCGCAGAAAGGTGGCGATCGTCGGCAAGGGGCTGACCTTTGACAGCGGCGGCCTCAACATCAAGGGGGCAGGCAGCGGCATCGAGATGATGAAGACGGATATGGGCGGCGCGGCGGCGATGCTGGGGGCAGCCAAGGCGATTGGTGCGCTGAAGCCAGACGTCGAGGTGCATTTTATCAGCGCTGTCACCGAAAACATGATCAGCGGCCACGCCATGCACCCCGGCGATATTCTCACGGCCTCGAACGGCAAGACGATTGAGGTGAACAACACGGATGCGGAGGGTCGCCTCACCCTGGCCGATGCCCTGGTCTACACCGATCAGCTGGGGCTGGATGCGATTGTCGATCTGGCCACCCTGACCGGAGCCTGTGTCGTGGCCCTGGGCGAGGATATCGCGGGCCTCTGGACGGGCGATGACAACCTGGCGGCCCAAATCACGGCGGCGGCAGAAGCGGCGGGTGAGAAAATCTGGCGGATGCCGATGGAGGACAAATATTTCGATGGCCTCAAATCGGTCGTAGCCGACATGAAGAACACGGGGCCACGTTCGGGCGGTGCCATCACCGCAGCCCTGTTTTTGAAGCAGTTTGTTAAAGAGACGCCCTGGGCGCATCTGGATGTGGCTGGCCCGGTCTGGACCGACAAGGAAAATGGCTACAACAATCCGGGCGGCACGGGCTACCCGGTGCGCACCCTGGTGAACTGGGCCTTGGGCTAACGGTCAATTTTTGGGGATTCATTACAGCTCCAGGCAGCCTAAACAGCCCCGGAATTTTAGCTCCAGGGCTGTTTTGCATAGTTCTATATTTTGCTTGACTCTATGAGCGGCGGGCTGGGGATGATTGAGCCGTGAGTTGAGTAAGGCCTCTAGTTCAGGCTGGCGAGCAGCTCCGATTGGCCCTGCACCTCGCTCTTGAGCCGGGCTGCATTCGCCGCATCGACGTTGGCAATGGCTCGCTTGGCCACCACTTTCCAGGTGGTATTGTCGTCCCAGGGGGCAAACACCAGATCTCCGTCGGCATAGACGCGACAGAACAGCACTTCTTCCGACTCGGCGGCCTGTACTTCAATCGTGATCGGCTGCTGGAGCTGGGTAGGCGTCATCACCGACAGGACCGACAGCAGCGACTTGGAGAAATTGGAGTCGTAGCCCGCCTCCAGAATGTAGCGCCGGTCAGCCCGAACATGCAGATGCACCTTCCAGGTGTCTTTGCCCCGCCGTTCTACCTGTTTGAACTCCAGCTTTTCGACGATACAGGTCAGAGCTGTCTGGACAATCGGCACCGCCTCACGGGCTTCGTTCAGCAAATACCAGAGGCAGTTTTGGCTGCGGTTGCAGTAGATGTAGCGCGGGCGCGGCGCTTCGCTAAAACCAAGCGGCTGCTTTTGTTGCAGCAAATCAATCAGCTGTTGCAGCAGGGCGTTCTGTTGGGCAGCTTGTACGAATAAGTTGATCACCTGGATCGGTCTACTGGCTTGAACAAGGGGCTTAAGCCCCTTGCCTGCTCAGGTTATTTTTACAAGACTCCTTGGGTGAGCAGGGCGTCGGTTGTCATGGGAGTCACCAGATGGAAGGTCAAAAGCAGTCATGAGGTGTGAGTTAGCACCCTGGGCAGGCGGCAGGCAGTAGGCTGTCAATCAGGCATAGGCTAGCTGCCAATCCGGTAGATTAGGCCGCATCAAGCATTTGCAGTTCGCGGGCAGCAATCGACTCGCGCAGCTCCAGCTTCAACACCGAAAACTGGTTGCGCAGCAGGCCCAGATCAATTTCGATCTCGGCCCGGTGATCCTGGGCGATCTGTAGATTTGTGGCCGCTTTGCGATAGTCGCCCGCCTTCATCAGCTCCAGCCGCTTGGCCTTGCGCTGGGCGTCGTTGCGCAGCTCGGTGTCAAAAGCAATCGTTGTGTCAATTTCAGCAGTGAGGCGGTTCAACACATCCTGGAGCCGTCGGATATGCTGCTCGGCCTGGAGCAGTTCGCGCTGCTTCTGGGCAATGTTGGCCGGGTAGTCTAACAGTCTCATGGTGGAACCCTCGGAGTGATGGGATAAAGGCTGGGTCAGTAGGGGTTGGGTAACAGGCAATGTGTAGTAATAGCTGTTGATCAAGATGGTTGGGAGATAAGGGGCAAAAGTAGAGAAACCTGCTGTTTCATGTCGCCCTTTCAGGCCGCCCTTTCAGGTCGCCTTTTCAAACCGCCTTAGATCGAGCTTCTCAGGCGGCTTGGGGCTGGTGGGTCAGGGCAACGGGCTGGAGCTTTCTAATTTGCATCTCAAAGGCACGGCGGTTAAAGGCATGGGAGCGATCGCCCTCGACCGTATGAAACAGCGCATCCTCTACCAGACTCTCAATCGAGAGCTCTAGCCAGTGAGACAGAGCAGCCTGCAAATCTTCAAGGCGGTAGTCTTCCCCGAACTCGTCCACAAACCGCGCCCGCAGTTCTACCGCTGCAGCCTGGAGCGCCATTTGCGTTGCGTCTGTGTCAATGAAAAGGGCTGTCATGAGCTTGATAGTGGCTTGATAGTGGGGTGTAATCTTGGAGCGAAATAGTACAATTGTTCTATACTCATTTTAACCGCTGAAGGGGATTCCGGCCAGTAATTTGGCAAACTTTTTTCAGGCAATTAATCTCTGAACCACAGAAAATACCTGGGTTTCAGCCCACGCACCAGAGCTCAGCTTCAGTAAGCTACCCCGCTCCAGGAGTCAGCTGAACGACAGGACAAACGCCAAATTAAATTGCGCTCAAATTGCGAGTACGGCAGGTGCGTAGGACAGACCAAAATAAATGCCAGTACAAGCGCAAAAACAAACGCAAAAACAAACGCCAGTACAGGCAGCCAAAATTCAGCGGAATTCAACAAAACTTGAGGAGAGGAATTAATGGCAATAGAATGGCGGCTGGCCGAGCTGATGGCTCAACAGGGGCTGAACTATAAAATGCTGGGAGCGGCCACGGGTATGCATCCCAACACCATTAGCAAGCTGAAGCACAACCCACCCACCCGGCTGGAAATGGAAACACTGATTCGGCTCTGTCAGGCCCTGCAATGCCAGCCAGGAGAGCTGCTGATTTATATTCCTGACCGGCAGGCCACTCAGCCGTCCGATCAGCTGCCAGCCCAGTCGGAAGCCTGATTAATCCCTCAGATCGGACCTCAGCCCATTCCTCAAATCAGACCCTAGGCCAAACTTCAACCGGGCAAGGCTAGCGGCAAAGCAATGGCTGGGGGAACCAAAGGCTAGGAAAAACTGCTGGTTGAGGAAAACGGGTTACATCCAAGCTGAAGCTGGGGACAAGGGCGCTCTGTTTCTACTGTATCAAGCCCGTCCCCGCTAGTAATGCTGCTATGGTTCCAGCATACCGATGCTCGAAATACGGCTTTCCTCACCCGGTTGCAGCCTGTCTATTCGAGCTTTGAGCCTCAGCAACTCTCTACCTTTTCTGACGGCTCTAAATTCGCCCTAACGCAAATTTTTTTCGCCATTCGCAGCGTCTGGCGCTGACCCAGGCCGCTCTGGTTCTGATGTAGCTCGGGGCTGCTGTTGAGGAGCATCGGGTGCCACAGCCGCAACACCACCGCTGGGCGGCGAGAAGTCCAGCTCCTCGCCCGGAAAATCGCCAGACTCCAGCTCCAGCACTTCTTCAGGCAGTGACTCTTCCGGTGTGACGGGTCCCAGGGTTTCCACGTCGATGGTTTCACCTTTGCCGTCCTTGACCTTGCGAATCGGTAGATTAGCAATCAGGGCAGTGGTGCGCTGGTCGCTCTCCAGCGAAAACTCGGATTCATCCGGATCGATCTCGACATAGCGAGACACCACTTCCAGAATTTCCTGCCGCATTTTCTCCACCACGGCAGGTGAGAGGTCAGTGCGGTCGTGGGCCAACACCAGCTGAAGCCGCCGCTTGGCTGAAGCGCGGCTGCTATCTTTTTTGTTGCGGGAAAAGAGCCGTTCGAGCAGTTCGGTTAACATGGACCACGGGTGAGGAAAAGACATGACAGGACAAAAACCCCCCACAAAAGAATTATGGCTTGGGTCCTCGGAAAAAGCGACGCATCCGGCTCAAAAAGTCGTCCGGTGGCGGAGATAAATCCAAAAATGGCACTTTTTCACCTTCCAGTCGCCGCACAATGTTGCTGAAGGCGGTTGAGGCCAGAGACTGGGTTTCGGTGGACAGCACCAGCGGCTCGCCTCGGTTAGTAGAGACCACGACTTTCTCGTCATCGGGCACTACGCCAAGCAGCGGAATCGCCAGGATATCCTGCACATCCTTGACCGACATCATCATGTCTTTCTCGACCATGGTCGGCTTCAGCCGGTTGATCACCAGATACATGCGCTTGATATCATTGGCCTCCAGCAGACCCACCACCCGGTCAGCATCCCTCACCGCAGCAACTTCCGGCGTCGTCACCACAATTGCTTCCCGAGCCGCGACGACTGCGTTCTGAAAGCCCATCTCAATCCCGGCAGGACAGTCGATCAAGATAAAGTGGAAGGCTTTGGTCAGAGCCCCGATCAGCTTTTTCATCTGGTCGGGCGTAACTGCGTCTTTGGTGCGGTTTTGAGCTGCGGGCAATAGGGCAAGGTTGGGCTGGCGCTTATCTCGCACGAGCGCCTGATCGAGCCGACACTCACCGGCCAGAACCTCAACTGCTGTATAGACAATCCGATTTTCCAAGCCCAGCAGCAGATCCAGGTTCCTCAAACCAAAGTCAGCATCGACCACAGCGACCTTATGGCCCCGCTGCGCCAGTGCCATCCCCAAATTTGCGGTGGTGGTGGTTTTTCCCACGCCGCCTTTCCCCGATGTGACAACAATAATGCGACTCATGCAGCTGATAGGAGGATAAATGGAATTTTAAGGACTAAGTATAAGAGACAGGGACTCAACCCGGCGCTAATCGGCTCACTCTTTGCAGTAAATTTGAACAATTTCAGCTTAAACAATTTCAGCGCCTCGGGCTGGGCAGTAGCTGAAACAGCAGACGCAAGACCAGTTCGGTCGCCTCACCCTTCTCTCAGCCCGACTCTAGGTCTCAGCCCAACTCTAGGTCTCAGCCCGACTCTAAATTGGTCCGACGGGCGGAAACAGCCGCTCTTTGGAGAACTCAATGGCTCTAGCAATTCGAATGCCCTCCGGGGTCACATAGGCCACTTCCGGAGTGTATTGGTCTGGCGGCAGCTCAGGCGCGCGGGCCACAAAATCAGCGATCCGAATTTGGGTCGGGTCCATGCGCAGGGCCATGATCAGACAGCGTTGATTGCCCCCTGCACCGGCCTGAGCCACCCCCCGCAGCGCCCCCCAAACCAGCACGTCCCCGTCAGCAATGATTGAGCTGCCCGGATTGACATCCCCCAACACCACAACCGTGCCCGGATGGCGAATTTCAACGCCAGAGCGGACAGTCGTCTCAATATAGAGCGGATCGGCCAGAGGCGGCCTCGCTTCTGCCTGGTTCAAATGGGCGATTGGCATCTGCTGTTCCACTGAGAACCCAGCCGTGGCTGCAGCTACAGCAGTTTGACGCCGACTGGTATAGATCCGCTTCAGGTGGAGCTGGGCTTCGGCCAGAGCATCGGCAATTGACTGGAGCTGGCGGGTATCCAGAAGCCGGTCACGAGCAATTAAATAGACGGACGTTTGCTTTTGCCAGAACCGTTCACTCGCATTGAGGCGCTGCTTGAGCTGCTGCCACAGGTCTGCCCAAGCCGTTGCCGCCGTCGTAATTTCGCTTTCGGACGGTAACAGCAACAGCAGCCGCCCTGCCTCGGTTTTGAATCGAACCTGTGGTACAGCTGCGGTTTCAACGGTTTCAGCTGCCGCTTCGACAGCAGGCCCATCGCCAGTCGGTGAAGCAGTCGGTGTCTCAGCACCGGGAGCAGAGACAGGTACGGAGGCCGGGAATTCAGAGGTCATAGCGGGGCGTCTGGGGGGATGAAAGACAGTTCCACACTATCAGGATTCCAGGCATCTTGCCATTGCATCTTGCCATTGCAGCAGCCCACCCTGCCCAGTCATTTGCACCAGCTCACAGCCAAGCTGAAGCGCTCCTGTTCACGCAACTGCCAGCCTCAATTCTGTTGCTAAATTTGCCTGATAAATCCGCAATACCAAAATCATCAGAAAAATCAAGCCCTAATATGTGATCAAGATCACGAGAATTTATGATTTAAATCGCATTTCACAATTGGGTTAATCGGCATACTTAAGAAGACTCAACTCTAGCCGAGTCATCAACAGGGAACACACGACTTGCCGACAGGAGCCTTCGGGAAACTGTCGGTTTTTTGTACCTGTAACTTTTTACCCTTCAGCTTTTCTACCTTCCGGCTTTTTTACTTTTCAACCGCTCACCAACCGAAACCGCTCTAGCAATCCCCTTTCAAGTAGGTCGGTGCAATTGTCTATGGAATAGCTGGGGTTCGGGGGCAAACCCTCTGCACTCCCTTAAAGCAGTCTTAATACTCGACCTGACAACAGCACCAAAGCAGGCATCCACATGTAATTTAAATCACAATAAAAACTGATCTGTATCGCGACTTTTCCCCACAATGATTGGCATATTTAAGAAGACTCAACTCTAGCCGAGTCATCAACAGGGAACACACGACTTGCCGACAGGGACTTCACAGGAACTGTCGGTTTTTTATTGCGCTCCTGCAACCTGCGGGCCTGGCGCATTACGTTCGGATGAATACAACTTGTGAGACTGGGATACTGAAGCTACTTCTCAAATGCGCTTTAGTCAATAGGCCAAATCACATTCAACCCATGATTCAAGCTGTATTTTATACAGGGCAAGTCGGACATACTTAAGAAGACTCAACTCTAGCCGAGTCATCAACAGGGAACACACGACTTGCCGACAGGGACTTCACAGGAACTGTCGGTTTTTATTATCTTGCCTAAACTCTAAGGAGTCTTGTAAAAATAACCTGAGCAGGCAAGGGGCTTAAGCCCCTTGTTCAAGCAAGTAGACCGATCCAGGTGATCAACTTATTCGTACAAGCTGCCTAAGCGGTTCTACGAATTCGATCGACCACGCGCCTGTGCATGCTGACCGGGCGCATGAACTTACCCTGCGAACTCACTTTAGTCAATAGGTCGAATCACACTGGCTCATGATTCAGATTGCATTTTATACAGAGCAAGTCGGACATACTTAAGAAGACTCAACTTTAGCCGAGTCATCAACAGGGAACACACGACTTGCCGACAGGGACTTCACAGGAACTGTCGGTTTTTTATTGGGAGCGCGACCAGCGATAAACTCGAAAAAACTTGGGTTGGAAGTTACCGTTTAAACAACACCTAGTCAATAGGTTGAATCACACTGGCTCATGATTCAGATTGCATTTTATACAGGGCAAGTCGGACATACTTAAGAAGACTCAACTCTAGCCGAGTCATCAACAGGGAACACACGACTTGCCGGCAGGGACTTCACAGGAACTGTCGGTTTTTTGTAACTTCCACAGATAAGCAAATCATAGACTTAGGCTACAGCAGGCAACATCCGGGACAACACCGAAGTAAGGTTTTTCAGTAAATAGGTATATAGGAATTCAGCAATAGAAGAAATTCTAGCCTTAGCCGTTAGACCGTTTCGGAAGAAATGTTCTAAGATACAAGCCTTAATCGCAATGGCTGCCTCTAGCTGAAACACCCATGAATATTGACGATCAGATGGATTTGTTTGGCGCTGTGACAGGTGTAGCCCCGTCAACGACGCAACCCGTTGATCCCGATCTGATTCCAACGAGCGCCAAAGTGCCGATCCCGCCAGGAACCTACAGCGCCATGGAGCAGATTTCACAGCACTGCAACCAGTGTCATCGCTGCGAGCTGGGCGTAACCCGCACCTACGCGGTGGTTGGGCGCGGTAATCCGCAGGCTCCGATCATGATTGTGGGAGAAGGGCCGGGCCAGAACGAGGATGAAACAGGTCTGCCGTTCGTGGGCAAGGCTGGCCAACTGCTCGACAAGATTCTGGAATCGGTGCGGCTGACTGAAGCAGACGTATTTATTTCCAACATTGTTAAATGTCGCCCGCCCGGTAACCGTACTCCTACGCAGGAAGAAATGGATGCCTGTCGCCCCTATCTGCTAGAGCAAATCCGCATGGTTGACCCCCAGATTATCCTGCTGGCGGGCGCTTCTGCAGTGCGGGGGTTGGTTGGCGACAAGCGTGGCATCACCAAAATTCGCGGTGAATGGCTGGAATGGCAGGGACGCCTCTGTATGCCGGTGTTTCACCCTGCCTACCTGCTGCGCAATCCGTCGCGCGACAAGGGCAGCCCCAAATGGTTGATGTGGCAAGACATTCAGGCCGTGCATACCAAACTGAACGAGCTGCGGAGCTAAAAATATAGGCTAAATAGCGGCTCCGTAAGTACCGATTACTCTCGAATCTAAGTAGAGTTGGAGCCTAGCTGTGTCTGATTCTGACCTGAATCACGTAGAAATACGCAGGCAGGGGGAGAAATCGCCCGAATGCGCCACAGGCAGTTCTTTAGGTAGACCTTTGAGGAGTCTTCAGGAAAGGGGCCAAGGATTTTAGCGGGCAACGCTTGCTGAGGAAAACTGGCTGGGTTCAGCTAGATGAGAGCTATAAGACTCAATCTGATTGAGCTGAATTAGATATACCAGAAAGCAGCCACAAAAAAGTGATTGTCAGCATACAAATCAGCCCACGAAACGGTTTGTTAAACCAGTAGGTTAAATCAGCAAATCCAATCAGTGAGGTAAGTCAGTGGGGCAAACCAGTGGGGCAAACCAGCTGCGGGACTACGAATTGGCTGTAGTTTTACTGCTCTGTAGTTTTGTCAATCTCAACACTGCCTGCTGCACAGTCCCGCAGCCAGAGGCGAATCGCTTCGGCCAGAACACCCTGACTGCTGTCACGAGGCGGGGTAGGGGGTTCATCTGCTGGCTGACTGCCAACGCTAGACAACATCAGCACAAAGCGCCAGCCCTGCTCGGTTGGAATTAAAAACAGCCAGTGAAAGTGCTGGAGCTGAATCGCCTGCCCTGAGAAATACTGGCGCTCTAGCGTGGTGAAGAACACCTGAGAGACTTCGCTCTCGGTCGCAGAACTGTATTCACCCGGCCCCAGACTCAAGGGCTCATATTCAGGGCGGCCTGCCAACAGCACATGGCCGGGGCGTTCGCTGGTGCGATAGTTGGTGTAGGCCCGCTGGTTGACCCGGTTGGCATAGCTTGGCAGATCACGCAGCATCAGAGGCATCAGGGTTTGGAGCTGACTGGGGCACTGGCTGGGTGGACGAATCAAGTCAGGTGCTGGGGTTGGAGCCGTGGGTCTGGCTATCTGTGTTGGGGGTATGCCGTTGGCCGAGCTGGCCGCCAGCAGGCTAGTCAGACTAAGCGCCGCGCAGCCCAGCTGCACCAGAGTGATCTTACCTGGCTGTTTTCTGGGTCCGGTTTGCTGTCGGGTTCGCTGGTACATGCTGTTTGTCCTGCGATGGCTGTTTGTCCTGCGATGGCTGTTTGTCCTGCGATGGCTGTTTGTCCTGCGATGACTGTTTGTCCTGCGATGACTGTTTGTCCTGCGATGACTGTTTGTCCTGCGATGACTGTTTGTCCTGCGATGACTGTTTGTCCTGCGATGGCTATCGCTGTCTGTGGTCGCAGTATCTCTGTTTAAGTGTTTCCGTTGAAGCTGAGATAGAAGCCCTGGACAAGCCAGGGGCTTGCTGGCCCCCCTGGCCCTGCTGCTGGTGCCGAAACTTCAGCACTCTGAATTCTAGCGACCTAATTCTAGCGGCTTAAGAACATCTAGCCTGAAAGCCCTGATTCGCATGGGGATGGGCAATGACGCAGTTGCGCCCCTGGGCTTTGGCCTGGTAGAGCGCTTGATCAGCCATTGCCAGCATGTGATGGGGGGAACTGTCAGGCTGGGGAACCAGAGTTGCGACCCCAATACTCAGCGTTACCCGATCGGCGGTGAGCGAGCCCTGGTGCAGAATTTGCAGTTGCCTAACCCTGGTTTGAATTTGCTGGGCCACCTTAAGGGCTCCGGCCATCGGGGTGTCGGGCAGAATGATGGCAAATTCTTCGTCCCCATAGCGGGCGACCAGATCGGCGGGGCGTTTCACGGCTGCTTGCAGCAGGCTAGCGATCTGGCAAAGGCAGGCATCCCCGGCCTGATGACCATAGAAGTCATTGTATTGCTTGAAATAGTCTATATCGCAGAGCAGCAGAGATAGGGGAGCTTGGATGCGCCGCAGTCGTCCCCATTCCTGGTTGAGGCAGCTATCAAAGCGACGGCGATTGGCTACCTGGGTCAGGCCATCGGCAAAGGCCAGCCGCCCCAACTCCTGATTTGCTTCAAACAGGGTTTTTTCCACCGCGATCCGCTTTTGGATTTCCTGTTCCAGGGAGCGGGTGCGCTCAGCGACTTTTTGTTCTAGCCGCTCCGAATAATCCTGCAAGACCTGCCGCGACTGCCAGATTTCGCGGGCCATCTGGTTGAACGAAGTGGCTAGCACCGAGAGCTCTCGAACCCGTCCGATGTCAACCGATGGGCCAAAGTTGCCCTGGGCGATGTGCTGACTGGCTTCGCTTAACCGCAGAATCGGCTGGGCAATTTTCTGGCTGAGGTAAGTTGCAACAATCAGAGCAACAGCCAGCGACAGGGTGCAGAGGATCAGCGAGAGCGCCAGATTGTTGGCCATGTGATGGGTGACAGCAGAAACCGGCACAGTAACTACAATCAGCCAATCCAGCCCAGCGGCGTTACTGTAGGGTGTGATCTGGACGTACTGCTGCTGGCCTGCAAAGCGAAAATTAAACTGCTGCATCTGGGCCAGAGACTCAAATCCATCATAGCGCTGCATGATCTGCTGTGTGGTGTAGCGAATGGTTTGATCGGAGCTGGCCAGAGCAGTGAGCCGCTGGGGGAATGGGGATAGAGCAGGCCAGGAGAAGAGGGGCTCTTGGGTTGAGGTTGCCACTAGGGTGCCGGAGCGTTCCACAATAAAAATCTGGTTGGTGTCACCCAGTTGAGCATCTTGTAGCAGGTCTTCCAGATCAAGCAGGTTAAACCCTGAAAGCAGAATGCCTTCCGGAGCAGCGGGAGCAAGCGACTGGATTGCTACCAGCGCTAGAGTTGTGTCTTGACCGTCACCGTCACTATCAGCGTCACTATCAGCGTCACTACCAGCGTCAGCGTCACTACCAGCGTCAGCGTCACCGACTGGCTGATTAGTATTAATGAACAGGGGCACCCACTGGGGCCGACTATCCATCAGGGGCAGGCTGAGCTGATCGCTAGTGGGCTGGTGAGCGGTGGGCTGGTCAGGAACTGCCGCTGATCCGATCAACGGTTCCGGACGGGGCAGGACAGCAGTGAGGTTCAAGGTGTTCAGCCTGACATCGGCTGCCGGAGCCCGACGTTCGGCTACTCGGGTGTGGCTTGGCGTCGCTCCGTAGCCATTCAGGGCCAATCGGTCAAACTGTCGCATTTGTTGTTTGAGCTGGGCATCCAGTTCGGCTGAAGGCTCAACTGACCGGTGCGTCTGCTGAATCGCAGCATAGTTTAGGCGATTTACCAACAGCGGCATATTGAGCTTGTAGGTCAGCTGTTCAGCAATTCGTTCGCCGATCTGGCCGTGCCACTGCTG
>JBJTUI010000461.1:0-3068 GCA_046080625.1 Elainella sp.
AAATCCGCAGCACCTCCAGATTGTCTGATTCGTCATCGACGATCAAAATCCGGTAGGGCTGGAGGGAGCCAGAGCTGTCAACTGCCGCCAGGTTGATCTCCGGGTCAACGATCCAGTTGAAGGCCAGATCGGGCGAATCGAGCGGGGCGGCAGGCGGCTCGGGGGCTGGCTGGGGCCGGTCCAACAGCAGCGGCAGGGTCAGGATAAACGTCGTGCCCTGGCCTTCTCCAGGACTCTCGGCCCGGAGCCTGCCCTGGTGCAGCTCGACAAAGTGGCGGGCAATCGCTAGACCCAGACCCAGGCCATCCCGGCCCGGCCCGGTGGAATTGAACTGGCGAAACTGGTCAAAAATGTAGGGCAAAAACTCGGCCCGGATGCCGATGCCACTGTCCTGAATGCGCAGCTCGGCCTGGGTAGAACCTGTAGCAACCAGCCAAATCGTCACAGAGCCACCGCCCGGCGTAAACTTGACCGCGTTGGACAGCAGATTCCACACCACCTGCTGAAGTCGGTTGAAGTCGCCCGAAATCAGCCCCACCGGACTGAGGCGGCTGGCGATCTGGATTTGCTTTTCGGCGGCAGCAGGCCGAACCACGTCAATCGCGGCCTCGACCACGGCTACCAGATCAATCGGGGCAAATTCAAACTTCAGATCGCCGCGCGTGATCCGGGAAATATCGAGCAGGTCTTCGATCAGCTGCGACTGGAGGCGGGCATTGCGGCTGATGATTTCCAGGGCGCGGCGGCTGGTGGCTGCATCCAGCGAGCGGGACTGCAACAGTTCAACCCAGCCCACAACCGAGGCGAGCGGGGCGCGCAGCTCGTGGGAAACGACAGTGAGAACTTGGTCTTTAGCGTAATTGGCCGCCTCAGCCGCAGCTCGGGCCGCCTGCTCACGGGCCAGCAGGTCGTTGCGTTCGGCTTCGGCCCGCTTGCGATCCGACAGATCCAGCACAAAGCTGATGCCCAATTCCTGGGAGTCTTCAAACATGATGCCGTTCAGCGTCACCGGTATGTAGCTGCCGTCTTGATGGATATAGCGCTTCTCGATAAAATCCGACGTTGCCTGGCGCATTCGCTGGAGGGACTGTTCGCTTTGCTCCAGGTCTTCTAAAGGCGTCAACCTGCGCCAGTTGAGCTGACCGGCCTCCAGCTCAGCCCGACTGTAGCCGACAATTTGCAAAAACGTATCGTTGGCGTCGAGAATCGTGCCGTCTACATGCCAGAACATCACCCCCACCAGATTGCAGTCCATCAGGCGGCGAAACCGAGCTTCACTTTGCTGGAGGGCCTGCTCGGCCCGCTTACGGTCAGTGATGTCCTGGGCCACTCCCAGCACCTGCTTGGGCGCACCGGAGGGCTGGCGTTCAAAAATTGTGTCCTGGCTGCGAAACCAGCGCCACTCGCCGTTTTGATGCCGCATCCGATATTCAATTTCCCGGACTTCCCCATCGGCCAGCTCAGCCAGAGTGGCAAAATAGGCTGGCATCCGGGCAAAATCCTCCGGGTGCATGCGCTGCTGCATAAACTGGTCACCCAGTTCCTGAATCTGAAACGCGGAGAAGCCGAGCAGCTTGAAGCTCTGGGAATTGACATAGAGGTTGCGCTGTTCCTCCAGATCAAACAGGTAGATCAAGCCGGGTGAAGTGTCGGTGATTCGCTGTACCAACCGCTGGCTCACCTGGAGCTGGAGCTCGGTCTGCTTGCGCCCCGTAATATCGATGTTGGTTCCAAAAGCCCGCAGGGGCCGACCGGTAGGGTCGTAAAAGATGCGGCCCCGCGATTCTACCCAGCGCAGTTCACCCGTGCTGGCCCGCGAAATCCGGTATTCCTCGCACCAAGTTTCGACCCGGCTGGCCCAGAGCCGCTGGAAACCATGCTCTACCCGCTGCCAGTCGTCGGGATGAATGTAGGAGCGCCACTGGGTGACATGGTTACAGAAACGGTCAGACGCCCCGTACAGATCGGCCAGCTGCTGGTCCCACAAGACTCTGCCCGTCACCAGATCGATCTCAAAACTACCGATGCCGCTAGCCTGCTGGGCCATCTCCAGCCGTTGCTTAGAAGCCGTCAGCTCCAGCTCAATCTGCTTGCGGTCGGTAATATCCTGAGCAATCCCCAGCACCTGCTGAACCGTGCCGTCAGGCAACCGACGATACACCAGCTCGCGGCAAAACAACCAGCGCCATTCGCCGTTAGCTCGCTGCATCCGGTATTCAGACTCTAGCACCTCGCCGTCAGCAACCTGTTGGAACTGTTCGGCCCGCCTCAGCGTTGGTCCCAGGTCATCTGGGTGAAGCAACTGCGGCAGCATATTAGGCCCCATTGCCTGCACCTCGGCTTCGGTGTAGCCCAGCAGCTCCCACACCTGCCGATTCACGTAGACGTTGCGCTGCTCCAGCAGATCGTAAACATACAGAATTCCCGGCACGGTCTCAGCCACCTGCTGCATGTAGTGCTGATTTTGCTGAAGCTGGGACTGAATCCGCAGCCGCTCGGCCTCGCTGTCTTGCAGCTCCCGACGCAGCCGAGCATTCTCTACGGCGCTGCGCATCGCCAACCGCAGATCCTGGGCCGTAGTATCAGCCTTGACCAGGTAGTCTTCCGCGCCGCCCTTGATCACCCTGACCGCAGTTACGGTATCGCCCTCGTCAGCCATGATCACGACAGGCGGCGAACCTCCGGCCATTTGCAGCTTCAGGGCATTCAGAAAGGTCAGCCCATCCAGATCGGGCAGCGCCAGATCCAACAAGATCCCATCTGGCCGACAGGACTCACAGAGCCGCATCGCCCCCCGACCAGAGGCTTCTTCCAAAATTGTGTAGTTCCAGGCTGGGTCAGCTAACAGCTCGTGACGATAACGTTGCCGATCCGCAGCACTGCTGTGGACAAGCAAAATTTGACATTGCTGGCTCATTGCAACAGCCCCCGATGTCTTTATTGAACTCCTGCTAATACCAAAATGAATTTGTAGCTTACCATAACTATCACAGCGAGTCTGGTAAAGGCAACAGATTGAATTGACAGAATAGTTATATAGGCAGGTCTAATTAGAGCAACATTAGCGG
>JBJTUI010000462.1:0-5444 GCA_046080625.1 Elainella sp.
AGGAATTGACGACCGCACTGCTTGCACTTGTAGCATTGCCTGTCACTGCGGTGCCCGTTTTTGATGGTTTGAGTTGAATCGCATTGAGGACATTTCATCCTCCTATTCTAGCAAATCTATCATTAGCCTTTCAGCAACGCCACAACTGCAACTATGAACACCGGACAACCCTCGCAAAAACCTGGATTGAGTCTGAGTGTGCTGGCCATTCGGCAGCATATTGCCACCCTGATGCTGACGCTGATGGTGCTGGTGCTGAGCGGTTTCTTTCTGCTGCGGCTGCCCGTCGATCTGCTGCCCTCCATCACCTATCCCCGGATTGGGCTACGGCTGGATGCACCGGGCATCTCGCCAGAAGTCGCAGTCGATGAAATCACCCGCCCCCTGGAACAGGCGCTCTCGGCCACCGAAGGCGTGGAGCAGGTGTTCTCCCAAACCCGCGAAGGTCTGGTGAGTATCGACCTCTACTTCCGTCCGGGCGGCAATATCGACCAGGCGCTAAATGACGCTACGGCATCGGTCAACCGGGCTAGAAGCAACCTGCCCGATACGGTAGAACAGCCGCGCCTGTTTAAGGTCGATCCGTCCCAGCTGCCGGTCTACGAGTTTGCCCTCACCTCAGAAACCCTGCAAGGGGTTGATCTGCGCGTGTTTGCCGACGAAGATCTAGCCCGCGAACTGACCGTAGTCCCAGGTGTGGCCAGCGTTGATGTCTCGGGCGGCGTCCAGGAAGAAGTGCGGGTTGATATCGATCTGAACCGGCTGCAGGCGCTGGGCGTTGGCCTCACGGATGTGCTGAGCGAACTGGACGAACGCAACCAGGACATTTCGGGCGGGCGCTTGCAAGGCGGCCAGTCTGAAGCCCTGACCCGCACCGTGGGCCGATTTCGCTCGGCGGACGAACTGCGCAACCTGTCGTTTGAGGTGAATTCGCCAACAAGTTCTGCATTAGTTTCCCCAACCAGTTCCCAGGCAGGTTCGCCCCGCGTCTACCTGCGCGATTTCGCGACCGTCACCGATGGCACCGAAGACCAGCGGGTGTTTGTCACCCTCAACGGTCGGCCTGCCGTTAAGGTCAGCATTCAGAAACAGCCAGAGGCCAATACAATCACCGTGGTGGATGCGGTCAAGGCCAGACTGGAGCAGCTGCGGCAGACGGAAATCATTTCAACTGATGTTAACCTGGTCGCCACCCTGGACGAGTCCCGGTTTATTCGCAGCTCAATTTCCAATGTGACTTCCTCCGGCCTAATCGGAGCCCTGCTGGCCGCCATCGCAGTCCTGTTCTTTTTGGGCTCCCTGCGCCAAACCCTGATCATTGTCTTCGCGATTCCGCTAGCCACATTGGTTGCGATTCTGCTGATGGCTCTATTCGACCTCTCCCTCAACGTTTTCAGCCTGGGCGGATTGGCCCTAGGCGTTGGGATTGTCGTAGACAACTCAATCGTGATGCTAGAGAGCATTGTCAATGGCACCAATAGCAATGGCACTAATAGCAATGGCACCGATAGCAATGGCACCAACGCCCGCAGCCAAGCCGCTGTGCTGGAGCAGGCCGAGCAGGCCAGCCAGCAGTTGGAGTCTGCCCTGTTTGCTTCTACCGTCACCAACATTGTTGCGGTGATTCCGTTTCTGCTGGTGGGCGGATTTTTCTCGCTGCTGTTCAACCAGCTGATTCTAACCATCAGTTTTGCGGTGGCAGCCTCGCTGCTGGTGGCCCTGACGGTCGTGCCAATGCTGACCTCGCGGGTGCTGACCATTCGGCGCTCCAGCGGCATCGGCAATGTCTGGCTGCTGCGCCAGTTTCGCAATCAGATTGCTGCCCTCACCCTCAGCTACGGACGATTTTTGCAGCGGGTTTTGCAGCGGCGGCTCTGGGTGATTGCCATCGTCACCACGGTGCTGCTGGGCGGCAGCCTCTGGATGGCAGGCCAGATTCCCCAGGAAATTTTGCCCCAGATCAACACAGGGCAGGCGCGGCTGTTTGCCCAGTTTCCCCCCGGTACACCCCTGGCCGATAACCGTCAGGTGATGACGGCTGTGGACGACATGCTGCTGCAACAGCCCGAAACCGCATATGTGTTCACCACGGCGGGCGGCTCCCTGTTTGCCAGCACCACCAGCGAAAACCCGCTGCGCGGCTCCAGCACCATCGCCCTGAAGCTGGGCAGCAGCGTCACCCAATTTGTCGAGCGGATGAACCGCCAGCTGGGCCAGCTCAACCTGGTGGATACCCGGCTGCGGCTCTCGCCCGAATCGGTGCGAGGGCTGATTTTGAACAACTCACCCGTCCGGGGCGGCGAGATCGATCTGGTGTTGCAGGGACCCGATGAGGCCACCTTGCGGCAGGCCGGAGGGCAGGTGCTGGCGGCCCTAGACCAGCAGTCCCAGCTGTCGCGCTTCCGCCCCGACGCCGATGCCCCTCAGCCCGAGGTGCAGATTCGCCCCGACTGGGAGCGGCTGGCCGCCCTGGGGTTAACCGCCCGCCAGATTGGTGATACGATCCAGACAGCGATCGAAGGCGATGTGCCGACCCAGCTCCAGCGGGGGGAACGGCTGGTGGATATTCGGGTTCAGCTCGACCAGGCCGCAATCCAGACGCCCGACCAGCTGCGGCAAATTCCCCTGTTCACGGCTAACAATGCCCTGGTTCGATTGGGCGATCTGGCCCAGATCGAGCTGGCCGAAGCCCCCGGCCAGATTCAGCGAATCAACCAGCGGCAGGTCTTTATCATCGCGGGCAGCCTCAATGAAGGCACCAGCTTGGGCGACGCCCTGACCGAGGCCCAGCAGATTGTGGATCGCCTGGAGCTACCGGCTGGGGTAGCGCTCCTGCCCAGCGCCAGCGCCGAAACCAACCGCCAGATCCGCAGTTCGCTGGTGACTCTGGGCGGACTGGCCGCCTTCCTAGTATTTGTGGTGATGGCGGTGCAGTACAACTCCTTGATTGACCCGCTGGTGATCATGCTGACCGTACCGCTGGCCCTGGCGGGCGGAATTCTTGGCCTCTACGTCACCCAAACCGCAATTGGAGCCACCGTTTTGGTGGGGGCCGTGCTGCTGGTTGGGATTGTGGTCAACAACGCGATTATCATGATCGAACTGGCCAATCAGTTCCATGAGCAGCAGGGGTTAGACCGCCACAGCGCGATTTTACGCGCCGCACCCGAACGCCTCCAGCCGATCCTGATGACCACGATCACCACCGTCCTGGGCATGTTTCCCCTGGCTCTGGGGATTGGCCAAGGGGCAGAATTTTTGCAGCCTTTAGGCGTCGTCGTCTTTTCCGGACTGGCGATTGCAACCGTTCTGACGCTGATTATCATCCCCTGCTTCTACACCCTGGCCCACGACTGGCTCAGCCGCAAACCCCGCAATTCCCGACGGTTGAAAGCCAAGCTGCGGTAAAGCCCCTAATCTCCGTAACTTCCCGGTGCCCTGGGATTCCAGGTCTAGGCCAACTCCGTGAAATAATCCAGAGCTAGAGCCCGGAACGAGCCTGGTCTAAGGCCAAATCGCGAGAATTCACGGAAAGTTGGGAACCATAGCTCTGTTGTGCTATGTCGGGAAGGCGCAGGATGGATATCAAGGCCGGAGTGGGTGTCAGTCACCACCGCAACGTGGTGCGAGCAGGACAGGAGGCAGTACAGCAGGCTTTGGCCGCAGCGCAAATCGAGCGCCCCGATTTCGTGTTTCTGTTTGCCTCGCTGGGCTACGACCAGCAGGTGTTGGTGCAGACCGTGCGGGCAGCAACCGGCCACTGTCCCTTATCGGGCTGCTCGGGCCAGGGCATTATCGTGCAGAACGAGGCCGATGAATCCGGGTTCTCGGTGGCGGTGATGGTGATTCAGTCCCAGCGCCTGCGGTTCAGCCACCATTTTGCCACGGGCCTCCAGCAAGACCCGGCAGAGGTCGGAGCAACCCTGGCCAGCAAGTTCCAGGCCGATCTAACCGACGATGCCCTCGCCCTGTTTCTGTTTACCGACGGCCTCACCCTCAACTTCGACCGACTGGCAGCCGCCCTAGAAGCCCATCTGGGCCAATCTCTGCCCTTTCTGGGCGGAGCCGCAGGCAGCGACCCCGACATGCAGCACACCTACCAGTACTGCAACGACCAGGTGATCAGCAACGGCGTTGTGGCAACGCTGCTGTCTGGCGATCTACAGCTGGCTTGGGCGCTGAATCATGGCTGCATTCCGATCGGCTGCGAGCGCAAAATCACCCGAGCCGTTGAAAACGTCATCTATGAAATTGACGGACGTCCGGTGTTCGAGGTGCTGCAAGAATATCTGACCGCCGACGAGATTCAAACCTGGGACAAAACGATTGTCAGCTTCTGCTTCGGCTTAAAATCGCCCCATCCCGGCTGCGATGATTTTGTGATCCGCTACCTGCCCAAGAAAGACGATGTCGCCGGTTCAGTCACGCTGCAAACAGAAGTGCGGGAAGGCAGCAGCATCTGGGTGACGCGCCGCGACCCGGACAAAATTGCCGCTGGTGTTGCTCAGGCGGCTGAGCAAATCAAAACCCAGCTCCAGGGCCAAACGCCCCAGCTGCTGTTCCAGTTTGACTGCTACGGACGGGGCAAATCTGTTTTGGGTGAGCATCAAAAGCTGGCGCTTCAGCAATCGCTACAGCAGGCTGTCGGCCCAGAGCTGCCCTGGATTGGGCTGTATACGAACGGCGAGATTGCTCCTTTAAACCATACGAACGCATTTCACAATTACACAATTGTGCTGGTCGCGATTGCCTAAGCTTTGGCTCATCTATAGCCATTTTCATTCCAGTCAGCTTTCATTCCAGTCAGCTTTCATCCCAGTCAGCTTTCATTTCAGCTAGCTTTCATTTCAGTCAGCTACAGGAGGGGTGCAGGGGCACCGGGTTTATTGATCTGAAAACCGCTGTAAGTAGATGGCTCCAATGAGTTCAGGAATCGCGGGATGTGGGGCTAGGCCTCCTGATCCTGGGGGGCTTGCTCCCTGCATCACCCCATTGATCCTAGGTTTAATTAAAACGATTCAGCCAAATCGTCACCCAAAGCATCAGCCAAATCATTTTATAGAGCGTTTAAAGTAGCCTACCTTGGGCTTCAATGTGAAGTGCGTCACATTTTTACTGCAAGATACATCATTGCTTTAGCTAAATTCTTCCAGCGATAATCAGCTTAATCGGCTGATGCTTTTCAGGGAAACAGCATCTACCACAACTCACCTGCTATATTACTCCCTTTTGTTTTGGCTTATGTCCGTTGATTTTAGCTCAAGTAATTCAAATCATATCGCTGAACTTGAAGAGCTGGAACGGCTGCGCCAGGAAAATCGCAATTTGTCCAGCCAGGTAAACCGGCTCACCTGGGCCGAACGCCGCATGATCGAATCGCAGGATCGGCTCGATCAACAGATTCAGTATTACCGGCAGCTCAACCAAATTGGTCAACAGTACCA
>JBJTUI010000463.1:0-10456 GCA_046080625.1 Elainella sp.
TTGTGGCCGTGGCCCGCAACCCCACCGATACCCAGCACCACTCCGGCATGTTGCACCGTATCGTCAGGGTAGAACAGCTGGGCTCCGACCGCACCAATCGACGAGCGCTGGACCTGTTCGACCATGGCCTCGATCCAGCCGGGTGTAATCACCTCAGTATCATTGTTGAGGAACAGCAGGTATTCGCCGCTAGCCCAGTTCACAGCAAGATTGTTGAGCCGAGAGAAGTTAAACGGCATGTCAAGCAACCGGGAGCGGAAGCGCTTTGGTTCCTGCTGTTGCCAGTAGGACAGGATCTCAAGCGTTTCAACTTCATCGCTGCCGTTGTCAACCACCCATACTTCGTAGTTGGGGTAGGTGGTTTTAGTAAAGATGGACCGGAGGCACCGATCGAGCATCTCCCCAAAATTGCGGGTGGGGATGATGATGCTAACCAATTTGTGTTCTTTGATCTGATAGCGGATCGTATAGACTCCGGGTGTTCCGGGATGGGCCACCACCGTTTGGATCGCTTCCCCTCGCCGCTGGCAGGCTTCTGCGAGGGCCAGCTTGGCCGCCTCTGAGGCATAGGGCTTGGTGGATTGATTGCCAGCAACCGAAGCGCTGTGGGCACGCCAATGGTACAAGACTTTTGGGAGATGCCGGATGCGCTGGGTTTGCTCGGTCAGCCGCAGTACCAGATCGTAGTCCTGGCTGCCTTCGTAGCCGACCCGGAAGCCACCAACCGCTTCAACTAAAGAGCGCCGGTAGACGCCCAGATGGCAGGTGTACATGCGAGACAGGAAAGAATCGGGGCACCAGTCGGGTTTGAAGAACGGCTGCACCCGCTGGCCTTCGGCATCCAGCTTGTCCTCGTCTGAGTAGATCATGTCGGCGTCGGGCTGCTGGTTTAACAGGACCGCCACTTCATAGAGGGCTTCGGGGGCGAGCTGGTCGTCGTGGTCCAACAGGGCGACAAAATCCCCGCTGGCCAGAGCCAGGGCCGAGTTGGAGGCCGCGCTGATATGGCCGTTCTGCTGGCGATACAGTACTTTGATCCGTGGATCTTCAGCGGCAAACCGGTCCAGGCTCAGCCGCACGGCTGGATCGGTCGAGGCATCGTCGGCAATACAAAGCTCCCAGTAGGGATAAACCTGATCCAGCACCGACTGAATTGCGGCTTCTAGAAACGCTGGGGGCGGGTTATACACCGGCATCACAACGCTGATACGGGGCTGGTAGCTGAGCTGACCTACAGCGGCGGCCATCTGGCGCAGGTCGTCCGGGCTGGGAGTATGCTGCTGCATCCAGCGCTCGTAGTCGCTGGCCCGGTCCCAGGCGGTTTGGGGATGGCGGGCTAATTCGCGCTGTCGTAGAATTTGCTGCACGAGCTGAGATAATTCTGGGCAGTCGGGGCTGAGCTGGCGGGCAATCTGGCAGCAGACCAGCGCCTCGTCGTAGCGCGCTTGGTGGGCCAGCGCCTCGATCAGGCCGAGATAGAGGTCGCTAGCTTCGGGGTTGAGTTCCAGTGCCTTGTAGTAGGGGTCAGGGTCGTGGGGGTTCTGCTGGATGGCCCGGTGATAGCAGGCGAGGGACTGGGCCCGGTCGCTGGCGGCCCGCTGTTGCAGGGCATGGGCCAGATGGGTCGCGGCGTGGGGCAGATCGGGCTGGAGCTTGAGGGCGGCCTGGTAGGCGGCAATTGCCCCATCCCACTCGGCGAGCTGGGTGCGGGCTTCGCCCAGGTTGTAGTGGGACCAAACAAAATCCGGGTGCAGGGCGATGGCTGATTCAAAGGCGGCGGCTGCCTGGGGCCACTGTTCTAGCTGCAACAGGGCCGCACCCAGATTGTGGTGCGACCAGGAAAAACTCGGGTCGAGGGTAATTGCCTGCCGATAGGCCGTGACTGCCTCGGCCCAGCGGCCCAGCTGACTCAACACCTCGGCGAGCTGGTGCCACTGGAAAGCGTCGGGCTGTTGTTCGACCCGCTGCTGGCAGTAGGGCAGGGCGTCCTCCCAGCGCTCCAGCTGAATACAGCAATGCTGGATGCCGCTCGTTAATTCCAGCGGCGCGGCGGGCACCAGGTTCTCCCAGCGCTGATAGCAGACCAGCGCCTCTTCCCACCGCTCCAGGTGCAGCAAGGCCGCCGCCATCTCGGCATAGAGTTTGACCGCTTTGTCCTCCAGGGGCAGACGGGCGATCACCTGCCGGTAGGTTGCGATTGCCGCTTCGATCTGTCCCTGCTGGTTGAACACCTTTCCCAGGCCCACCTGGGCCGTAAAGCAGTCAGGGTTGAGCTGGAGGGCGCGGTCGTAGTAGGTCTGGGCCAGACCAAGCTGCTCCAGCTTCAGCAGCCGCTGGGCCAAACGACAGTAGCGCGATTCGCTGCCCCAGTTGGGTCGGAGGCTATAGGCTTGATGCAGACAGACCAGGGCCTGTTCTTCTGCCCCCAACTGCTGCCAGATTTCGGCCAGCTTCCAGTAGGCTCCAGCAAACTTGGGGTCGAGCTGGAGGGCGAGCTGGTAGAACTGGGTGGCATCATGCCAGCGCTGCTGATCGGCAAAGACGCTGCCCAACCGGGCCTGCACCTCAGCCGACTTGGGCTGGAGCAGGGCGGCTTTGCGATAGGCGGTTTCTGCGGCTGCAAACTGCTGTTGCTGCTGGAGCGAGCGGCCCAAAATCAGGTAGGCGCTGTAGGCCTGGGGCTCTAGCTGCTTCAAAGCCGCTTCACAGGCCAAAATCGCGGCGGCCCAGTCGCCGCTGTTGCAGTGAACCGTGCCCTGCTGGAGCTGAAAGCTGGCCTGCTCGAACCAGGAGGTAGCCGTTTGGCGAGACTGGGGTGATTGGCGCTTGCGTCGCTTCAGCGTCCCTGTAGCGTTAACAGCAATGTTCACAGTGCTGCTGGGGTTAGCAGTCTCGGTTCTGTTCTGGGCAGATTCACCTGGTTGAGACTGGGCCAGTTGAGATTGGGCTAGTTGGGATTGGGCTGACTTGAAGTGGATCAGATTATTTGTGGCCTTACTCGTGGCCTTCCCTGTGGCCGGAGGGTTACCTGTGGCCGCAGGGCTACTTATGGCCAGAGGGCTCGAAGCTGCGACATCTGCGTCCGGATTCTGGATACCCGGATGCTGGATATTTATTTCCTGCTGGGTTGCCGCAATCGCCCGTCGATAGCACTCCGCTGCCTCGGCCAGCTTGCCCTGCTCGGTCAGCGCCTCGGCTAGAGACTGATAGACTTCCCCCAGGCTCGGGTCGCAGCTGATCGCCTGCCGGTAATGGCGAATCGCCTCGGCCAGATTGCCCTGGCGAAACCAGGACTGCCCCTGCTCTAGCCAGGTCGTAGCCTCCAGGCTGTGGCTGAGTGCAGGCCGATCTGCCGGCGGGTCCACAGCTCGATGGCCAGGGGCCGTCGAATCCAGGCCATTGCCCTGCTCCCCTGTTTGCTCCGCTATCTGCGCGTCTGTCTGGTTTTCTGTCTGGTTTAAGTTCTGCCATTGGGCGCTGGAAGGGGCCGAACTCTGGCGAGCAGAACCCCGCTGGCGCTGGGCGGCAGGTGTAAAGGCGACCAAGAGTTGGGACGCACCAGTTGAAAGACTGCGGAAAGGGTTAATCATAGCTGAGATGCATAGCAAGGGATGATGGCGTGATTCTGCGGGCAAATCGATTGATCTGATCGGCTTTAAGGATCAGGTATCTATCTGGCGACTAGCGAATGCTACAAGGGGGTTAAGCTGGGAGAACTAATTTTTGAATTAGGAGGATACAGAGTTTTTGGCGATTTGGCAACCGATTTAACAGGATGTTTCAATTTACGAGCCAGGATTTGATAGCCCCGGTGAACGATAGCCAGCTGCGGCTTGGCTAGCTCCAGAAACGCATCAATTCCACGGTGGGTTTCCTGGCCGGGGTAGCTGGGGTCGATCCACTCGTAGTCATCGAAGATCATCAGACCGCCTACCTTGAGCAAACGCCAGGCCAGCATAGCGTCGCGCTGTACGTGATCGGCCAGATGGCAGCCGTCGATGTAGATAAAGTCGTAGGTTTCGGAGGGCAGCTTGGCCAGGATTTGGTGTGAGTCGCCAATCCGCTTGATCAGCTTGTGATCTGCGCCCGTCAATGCCAGGTTGGCTTCAAAGGCTTCCTGGAAATAGAGATCGATACAGGTGAGTTTGGCGGTGGAGTGGGTCAGCACATGATCCAGCAGCCAGCAGGCCGACATCCCTTCAAAGCTGCCGATTTCCAAACCATGCACCTGGGGATAATGCATCAGCGGTTTGAAATGGGTCTGCCAGATTTCAATATTGTGGGTAAACCAGTCGTGGGTGAACTGGTAGTTGCGGTAGGCCGCTGCCTGCCAGCCCCGCATCACGATTGCGCCCTGATGCAGCTCAATCGCCTCTTCGATCTCGCCCTGATCGGCCAGCAGGTTGCCGAGGTGGGAGCAGAGCCAGTGATAGTCCGGGTGCTGCTGGATGACGCGACGATGGGCCGCAATCTCCTGATCCAGCCGCTGCTGTTCGGCCACCATCTGCTGTACCAGAACCCGGAGCTGGGAATTTTGGGGCTGTTGCAGCAGGGCCAAACTGTAGAAAATGGCCGCTCCCGTAAACTGTTTGCACTGGCCCAGGCGCTCTGCCAGCTGTTGATAGAATTCGGGCTGACGGTTTTGGGCCTGGAGAGGAATGGCCCGGTGATAGGCCAGGATGGTTTTTTTCAGGCCCTGATCGGCCTGGTGTCTCAGGGCATAGCCCAGACGCGGATAGACGGCTGACAGGTCAGATTGGATTTGCAGGGCCGCCAGCAGGACCGCGACCGCCTGATTCCACTGCTGCTGGTGCAGCACGACCTGGGCCAGATGGTAATAGGTCCAGGGAAAGCTGGGGTTGAGTTTGATGGCCCGAACCAGAGCCGCCAGGGCAGGCTGCCATTTCTGGTGCTTCAGCAGGGCATAGCCCAGATTGTGGTAGGCCCAGGACAGGTCGGGGTTGAGGCGGGTGGCCTGGTAGCAGATCGGCAGAGCCTTGTCCCAATAGCGCAGTTTCAGCAGCATTTCGCCCAGGCTGAAGTAGGCGGCAGCAAAGTTGGAGTTGAGCTGAATCGCTCGCCAGTAGTAGGCGGCGGCTGTTTTGGTTTGCTCGGCCTGCTCGGCTAGCTTGCCCAAGCCATAGTAGGACTCGGCGTGGTTGGGGTTGAGCCGCAGGGTTTGCTGAAAGGCGACTTTCGCGGCCTCCCAGTTCTGCTGATAGGCTTCTGCGACCGCCAGGTTGTAGTGGGCTTCGTAAAAGTCGGGCCGCAGCTTGATTGCCCGGCGATAGCAGTCGATGGCCTCGTTCGGTTTATCCATTTGAATCAGGGCGTTACCAAGGGTGAGTTGATTGCTGGGGGTGGCCCAGGCCGGTTTCAGCACCACGGCCCGATAGCGGTAGGCGATCTCCTCATGCCGTTGACCGAGCTGGGCATAGATGCCAGCCAGACTGCGGTGGGACTCGGCGTGGTTCGGGTTTACCTCCAGCGCCTGCTGATAGGAGGCGATCGCAGCTTGCCAGTTGCGCTGTTTCACCCGCAGAGCCCCCAGACCGGCATGGACTTCGGCCAATCTCGGCTGCCGCTCTAGAGAACGGCTCTGCCAGATAATCGCCTCCCGAAACCAGCCCAGACTTTGCAGCAAATAGCCGAGACTGCGGCAGGCTTGGGCAAATTCCTTGGGCTGCTGGAGAGCCTGTTCGCAGGCCGCGATAGCATGATCGAGTTGAACAGCAAGCATTCAGACAGTCCGGCTAGAGTCCGGTTGCAGAGGATAGGCGGTGCATCCCTGGGAGGATAACAGGATTTCCCCAAACCGCTTCCAGGTTCACGTAAAGTTTTATAAAAGGGTTTACTGCTCAGGTGAGACCAAGCTGCCGTAGGAGTCCGGTGATTTTAGCCTGATCAACCCAGATATCTTCTAGTAACGGACTGGGATACATCAACTGGTGCAGTGGCGGACAGGTAGAGGGCTCCCCTTTGATGTAATAGTGGCGCAGTCCCAGGTGATGGCTGATCACCCAGTAGTAGGGCCGAATGTAGTTGGGGGCCACCAGTTCGATCACAGGGGTGCCGGGCCGACAGAAGATCGTGTTGGTCAGGCCGCCGCCGTGGGGTGCCACGATCGCTTCAGCGCCAGCAAATAGGGCAATCTGCTCGGCCAGCGACATTGTTTCTAGCTCGACTGCTACGAATCCTGCGGCCTGTAGCTTTTCCAGAACAGCGGCTTCGTTCAGCAGGCGGCGATGATGAGCACGATTGCGGCTGATATAGATCCGCTGGGGCGGCTTGGGGCAAGATGCTGCCAGCGGCAAAAACTGCTGACGCAACCAGGCTAGCGCCCAGGGTTCGGGCCAGCCCAAATAGCCCGCGAAGGCGGGAGCGATCAGCTGCTCGGCCTGAATGCAGGGCCACCGGTCGGCAGACAGCAAACGCGCTGCGGGAACGCCAAGCACATCCAGAGTCTGGCGCTGGAAGCTCAGGTCGGAATCGTTGATCCAGAACCAGTCGGGCTTGGACCAGTCGCTCTGGCGCAGCAGGGCCAACCGGGGCAGGATATCCACCATCCAGTGAAAGTAGTTGTGGCCTGACAGACCCGCCAATACAGCCACACTGCCTGCTACGGACGTTGGCCGACCCAGGCCCGCTTCGCGGATGCGCGGAAAGCCTGGCTCACAGCGACAGGTGGGCAGCTGCCCCGGATATTCCCGCGATAGATCCGTGAGCAGAACCCGCTCGGGGGTGAGGACGGCCAGACTGTTGGCCACCAGCCAGGGCGTCTGGTAGGGCGTGATCTGGGCGATGCCCGCCGGAATTTGGGCAACAAAATAGCTGGGCGGTTTGACCTCCAGGGTTTGTGCCCGACAGGCGTAGACATCGGGTTGCAGCAGGGTCGGCGAGAATTGGTTGACAATCTCCTGCAAACAGGGCTGGCAGTTCAATCCCTGGCAGGAGCTACAGTCTGCTGAGGGAGCGGCTGGCGGATTGATTGAATGAACCGGTTCGCGCAGGGAAGTTCCTACGGCTAGCGGCCAGTAGCGACCGGAATTGCGCTTGGCCCAGTCCAGGCTGGAACAGGTCGCGGTGATGGGGGTTTGCGGATCGGAAGCAGGAACAACAGAACCTTGGGAGAGAACTGCTGGATGCGCCTGATCTGCCTGATCTGCCTGGTCTAGCTCTCTTGCCAACTGCTGGGTCGAGTCAGCAGCCAAATCAATCAACTGCCAGGCCCGCCGGTAGCAGGCAATCGCCTCTGACCACTGCTGCTGCTGTTCTAGCAACCCACCCAGGGTTTGATAGAGCGGTGCGGCGTCGGGATGCAGGGTCAGCCCCAGACGACAGAGCAGAATTGCGGCATTCCAGCGCTGCTGCTGTATGAGGCAATCGGCTAGGCTGAGATAGAGCTCTAGCCGCTGGGGCTGGCACTGGAGGGCCTGCTGGTAGTAGGCTTCGGCCTGCCGAATTTGGGCCTTGCCGCCATAGCGCATCAGTAAATTGCCCAGGTGCAGGCAGGTTTCACCCAGATGTCGCCGGTGCCGCCAGTTGGGCGGTTCTGAATGGAGCGTCACTATCCCCCGTTCGGAGCGACTCTCGGCCCTACAGGGTCGGGGGTGAGTTGAATCAGCGTAAGATCGGTCTGCTTCCCGAACTACAGAGTCATCTACAGAGCCACCTACAGAGCCCAGCGCCAGCAGGAGTTGTCCACAGGCCTGGCGGGCCAGCGTCAGTTCGTCCTGGCCGGTAAGTTGGGCAGCCCAATCACAAAATGCCAGGATCTGTTCCCAGTTGGGCCGGAGGGCCTGATAGAAGTGGCCTAAAGCCTGATCAAACTGCTTGCAGGCTAAATAGGCTAGACCACAGCCCGTATGGGCCGCTGGCGAATCTGGCTCAAGCTGGAGCAGCTGCTGAAAGCAGGCGAGCGCCGCTTCGGGCTGGGATTGGCGGGCCAAAATCACGCCCAGATTGTGGTAGGTCTTGGTTGCCCTGGGATGCCGCTGCAAAATCCAGCGGTATTGCTGAACTGCGGTCTGGTCGTTTCCCTGTTCGCTCAGAACCACCGCCAGACAGTGACGCGCTTGGATAAAGTCTGAATCTAGGGCAATTGCCTGCTGAAAGGCACAAGCCGCACCGGCCAGATTGCCCTGTCGATGCAAAACATGGCCCAGGTTATAGTTCAATTCCGGCAGACTGAGTTTCAAGCGGCAAACTCACAGTTCCTCAGCAAAACGGGGCTTACAGCGGTTTTCAGATCAATAAACCACGGTAGCGGGGTGCAGGGGCTACGCCCCTGCGTGGGGGCACCGCCCCCACACCCCCTCCTATAGCTGACTGAAATGAAAATCGCTGCGATTTGACTTGATCTGGCTTGATCAAGCCGGCGCTGTTTCAAACACAACAAATTAACGCGACAGATTTGGAGCGGGCTAATTAGAACAGGCTGAAGTCGCTAGCGCTCAAACTGCCCAGGTTCTTCTGGAGTTGGAGCAAGGGCACACTGGCTCCATCTGCCGGGCTGTAGTAAACAATGCCACTCTTTTGTTCGTATACCAGGGTTGCGGTTGTTGATGCGACACCAATATCTTGAACAATCGCAAAATCCTCATCGCTCAGTTCTCCGACCTGTAGACCGGATTGCGGCAGCAGCCCACGGCTAATTTCAATCACGTCTTCACCGGGTTGGAAATCCAGAATGCGGTCGAGCGACCCTGGACCAGTTGAACCCGGCTCAAACCGGAATGTATCTGCGCCAGCGCCGCCCTTCATGACATCGACGCCGCTTCCCGGCGTCAACACATCATCCCCAGCGCCGCCAATCAAAAAGTCGCTATTGGCTCCGCCTTCAATAATGTCATCGCCATCGCCGCCGCGAATGGTATCGTTGCCCGCTTCGCCAAACAGCTCGTCGTTGCCCGGGCCGCCCAGCAGCGTATCGTTTCCGGTGCCACCGTTGCCCACATCATCCCCGGCCCCACCGTTGAGCACATCAATGCCGTCGTCGCCCTGTACGGTGTCGTTCCCGACTCCTCCCAGAACCGTGTCGCCCTCTGAGCCGCCCGAGAGATCGTCGTTTCCTCTGGCACCTCGAATCACATCGTCGCTGGCACCGCCAGAAATTCGATCGTTGGCTGCCCCCCCCGAGAGGTTGTCTTCTCCAGCGTTGCCGCTGATTTGGAAAACGGTGGTGCTGTTCTCACGAGCTGCCTGAATCGTGTCGTTTCCAGGGCTGCCGGTCGCGACGACAGGTGAAGTAGGGGTGTCTCGCACGATTCGTACCGGCTGTTCGTTGAGCACATTCAGCCCCAGAAACGGGCCGGTTGATGTACTGCCATCAGGGTTAGTTGATGTACCACCGGGGTTGACAACGATTACTTCCGACATAGTTTCTCCTGCGACTCAAGCCTTAGAGCAATAAACCCTTATTGAATGACTTCACTTTGATTATTTAATTATTTCACCAGCACCGAGCGGCATACTCAGTTAATCTTCAGACCGTTCAGCGCAAAGTTTAGCATCGCTTGCCGAAATCGATCGGCAGAATATCCGAGTTTAATAAACTTTACTATGCGATCCCACAGTTTCTGGCCTGCTAGATTTTAGTCCGGCAACCGCTGGCTGACAGGACGCCAATCCGGTCAGCTCACCATGCTTCACTACAAAATCTGTTCGGGCCACGACCATCATCCTGCTGATTTTGATGAAAATCCCAGCAGCTTAGAAATTCCTCTAGGGTTTGCGTTCCCGGCGGGGTACTATGAACTACCGCGAGATCGACCTCTGATTAGGTCTCTCTTGAAGCTAGCAGCTGATGATCGATTCTCAATTTGTGTTCGCTATCTTCGCTAATTTTTTTAGCTACTGTCTATGCCCTACATTGCCCCTAAGCTTAGCTCAGGTTCCGAGAAACCGGCATAAATATTTTTGCTGAAATTGACGGTCTTCAAATGGGTATAAAAAGCGCCCCGGCTCATTTTCAGAGCAGAGGCGGCGATCAATTCAGATAAGAGCAATTCAGACAAAACAGACTCTAGCCCGATCAGGCTAACGAACGTTCTTGAGACTGTCGGTTTTGCGGGTGAACTGATCCAGGAAAATACTCATCACGGTGCGCTTGCGGGTAATGATGTTGGCGCTCACCGACATACCGGACTGGAGCGGAATTTCTGAACCCCGTACCGCCAGCGCCTGTCGGTCGAGTTCGATCCGGGCCGGGAAGCGGGGGAACTGATATTCCTGGTCGGGCGGCAGCGCGTCAGAGCCAATATTGACAATCGTGCCCTTGACATCGCCAAACTCGCTGAACGGGAACGTGTCGATTCGCACGTCGGCTGGCATCCCTTCTGAGACGAAGCCGATGTCCTGGTTGGTAATGTAGACTTTGGCCACCAGACCAGCGCCCGGCACAATCTTCAGGACCGGCTCATTCGAGTTGGCCACGTAGCCTGGGCCTTTCGCCTGT
>JBJTUI010000464.1:0-3645 GCA_046080625.1 Elainella sp.
GAAGCAGGGCTGGACCTGATCGAAGCCTATGGCTATAGCCTGATTTTGCTGGATGTGATGCTGCCCAAGCTAGACGGCATTGCCCTCTGTCAGCGACTGCGCCAGCGCGGCATTCAAACCCCGGTAATGCTGCTGACAGCCAAAGATATCAGCAGCGACAAGGTGATCGGTCTGGACGCCGGAGCCGACGACTATGTGGTGAAGCCGTTTGACCTGAAAGAGCTGCTGGCCCGAATTCGCGCCCTGCTGCGTCGGGGCAACACTGCCTTGCCGCCCGTGCTGGAATGGGCAGAGTTGGCCCTCAACCCGAACACCTGCGAAGTCAGCTATGCCGGAGCGCCGCTCAGCCTGACGCCCAAGGAATACCAGCTGCTAGAGCTGTTTTTACGCCAGCCCGACCGGGTCTGGAGTCGGGGCAAAATTCTGGAGCAGCTCTGGACCTCGGAAGAACCGCCTGGTGAGGAGACGATCAAGGTGCATCTCAGAAGCCTGCGGCAAAAGCTGCTGGCGGCAGGAGCCGAGGCAGATTTGATTGAAACAGTCTATGGGCTGGGCTACCGGCTGAAGCGGAGGTAAATGCGGGATTTTCACCCTCCTCCCACTTTGTTCAAACCCCTGCGCTGGCGGCTGTTGCTCTCGTCGCTGGGCGTGATGGCGCTGACCCTGGCGGCAGCCGAAACGGCGGTCTATCAATATGTCCGGATCAGCCTCACCCACAAGTTTGACCGCGAACTGGCCACCCTGGCCGATGCCGCCGCCCACAGCCTCACCGACATTGCGGCTCATCGCCCCTCCGAAGCGACCCGCTCGATCGACAACGATGGCGATCTGGATATTCCCTGGCAAAATTTGCAGACCCAGCAGGGAGTTGAGTGGTTTCGAGCCGACGGAACACGCCTAGCTGTCTCAGGCCGCAACCGGATTGCCACACCGCTGATCAAACAGTTCCACACCGAGCAGCACGGCGGTATGCGGGCCCTGACGATTCCGGTCTATGGGGTCGCCAACGCTTCTCGTTCTGATCAGCAGACTGACCAACCGACTGGTCAACAGTCTGGCCAACTGGTCCCGGGCTACGTGCGGGTCAGTGCCTCCACGGCTGCCATGGCCGAAGAGCTAGAGCGTCTGCGCTGGGGATTGATCTGGGGCGGCTCGGTAGCGCTGTTGGTCTGTGGTTTTGGCAGTGGCTGGCTGACCCAGCAGGCGCTGCGGCCCATTGAACAGAGCTTTCAGCGGCTCAAACAGTTCACAGCCGACGCTTCCCACGAACTCCGCAGTCCGCTCACGGCCATTCGCACTTCCGTAGAGGTGATGCAGAGCCACCCGGAGCGCATTCACCCTGCCGATGTGCAAAAGCTGAATTTGATCGCCAGCACTACTGTCGAGATGACCCAACTGGTTGAAGATCTGCTGCTGTTAGCTCGCGCTGATGCGACCCATCCCCTAGTTGACGCGGGCTGGATCACCCTGCCGCTGGATGAGCTGCTGGAAGAGTTGGCGGACGGCATGGCTGGCGTGGCTGCCGCAAACCAGATTCAGTTCAAAACCGATCTCGTGCCAGACACCCAGATTCAGGGCAATCCCCTGCAGCTGAAGCGGCTATTTGCTAATTTGCTAGAGAACGCTTTTTCCTACACATCCGCGAACGGCACAGTATCGCTTTCATCCTCCGTCCAGGATGGCTGGGTGAGCGTTGAGGTGCAGGATACGGGAATCGGGATTGCACCTGAGCATCTGTCCCAGATCTTTGAGCGGTTTTGGCGCGCTGATCAGGCCCGCAGTCGGCGAGAGGGCGGTTCTGGCCTGGGATTGGCGATCGTCGCTGCGATTGTGCAGACCCATCGGGGAGAAATCAGCGTTCGCAGTCAACCGGGTCGCGGCAGTTGCTTTCAGGTGGATTTCCCCCTAGTGGGCCACTTGGCATGAGCAGTGTCGTTGCCCCCATCCCCTGCCCCAGATTGGGGAAAGAGGAGCCAGAAACGGCTAGCTGCATAGCAAATGACCCAATAGTGCAGTGCCGCAGATTGCCTGGAGCCCAGCTAGGAGCTTGGCCCTGAAGAGGGACCAGAGGACGAGCGTTTCCTGAACAGACCGGTCATGCTCATGCCCGTCACCAGCATTCCAATTAGGCCCAAACCGTTCAGCATCGGGTAAATGCCCTCCAGGTGAAAAATTTCGCCTGTGTGCAGGCTCAAGATCAGGCTGCGTGACAGGCCCAGATTGACCTCCCATTCCTCGATCAGAGTGACCACCATGCCCGTGATGATAGTGAGGGCCAGCGGCAGACAGATGATTGGGGCGAGCAGACGATGATATTTACGAAAAGCGCGTTTCATAAAAGCCTCCTGGATGGCTTGTGATCAAGGTCTAGGGGCCGACCGTAGCAATCGCCTGTTCAAGGGACTGTAAGCTAGCCAGAGCCTGGGTCTTGTCGGCGCTGTTCAGGGCATTTCCCACCTTGTCCATGTTGGCTTCAATGGCGTCATACCCCTGGGGCGATTTGGCCTTGATGCCGTCCTCAATCGGTTTCCAGGCGGTTTCAAACTGGTCAAACTCGGTTTTAGCTTTACTGAAGTCGCCCGCTTCAACGGCGGTTTTCGTGTTGGTCACGACCTGCTTGAGGCCACTGGTGTTGCCAATGGTTTGGCCAGCAGTTTGGCCAGTAGTTTCGGTAGCAGGGGCACCTGAATTCATGGGTGCCTCAGCAGTTGTGTTTGACGTTGTGCAGCCTGCCAGAACAGCGGTGCTAATCATGCCAGCTGCGCCCAGCGCCAACAGTTGTTTCAGCTTCATTGTGATATCTCCCGGTAGGGTTGAGGATACAATCAGGGCACAAGAGGTCTGGCTTGAAGAGCAGAAGTTGGGAACGCCAGTGACTATTGATGACCTGTTATGCATCAGCATAGCCAGGAGAAGGTAAAAATCTCGGAAAGAATTGTTCTTTAGCGGTTGAGTAAATCGGTAGGGGGTACGAGGATTGTCCTTTGCACCCCCCAGACCGTCTTTAGTTGGATTGGGTTGACCTACCGCTCAGAGGCAGAGCGCATCCAGCGAGTCAACCAGCTTTCAGGCTTGTACCAGCGATTGTTCAACCCCAGACCAGGCTTGCAGGACTTCGGGATGGGATTCAAAGTAGTCCTTCAGGTTTTCGGGCCGGTACTGTTGATTGCGGTTAGCAAAGATATGCTGCCAGCGCTGCCGCACGGTTTCATGAAATTGGGGAAGTTCACCGTCACAGGTGCCGACCAGCTTCCGCAGGTGTTCACCTGTCAGGGCGTAGACCCCTTTCACCTCGTTGTCAAACGGAATTCGATAATCTGGCTGAACACCGTGTTCAATCCGGGAGCTGTCAAATTCCAGCCCCAGTCCTAGATCCTTGACCTGATCGATCATCCAGACCAGCGCCGCATCCGACAGGCCGCGTTCTTCCCGACTACCGCCGCCCACACAGCCATGGCCACCCGGAAACCAGATCTGGCGCAGGGTTTGATGGGGCGGCTTGGGGAATTTCTGCTGCATCGGCGTCACATCAAACACCGAGCGAATTTCGTCGATTGCTACGGCGTGCAGGGCGTTTTCAATGATGGAGCTGAGCAGCGTGTCGTGAAACTTATATTTCTCGTTGATCCAGCTGCTGAGGAAAGG
>JBJTUI010000465.1:0-10139 GCA_046080625.1 Elainella sp.
GGCTAATCTGTTCCATGAGGGTTTCGTGTCTGGAATGTGGTAATTCTCATGAAACCCTCTTCCATTCCTTCTTTGCAAGCTTTTGTCCGGTACTAAGGGTCTTACTACACTGCGCTCGACCGCACCTTCCCGCTGCTGGGCATTGCCGAGCGTCACCCTTACGTCCAATCTCGCCTGGAGCAGAATCAGGTTGCATTTGAATTAGCAGGGAGTCAAGTCTCTGTGGCGATTCTGGAGTTGCCCTATATTTTTGGGGCGGCTCCTGGGCGAGGAACTTTATGGGGATTCTACATGCAGCACGTACAGGCGCACGAAGAGGTCCCCATCCCGTCCGGGGGAACTGCCTGTGTCACAGCCTATCAGGTTGGACAGTCTGTTGCTGCTGCCTGTGAACGGGTCGTGGGACATCGACACTACACCATTGTGGAAGATAACCTGACCTATCGGCAGATCTATGGACTCTTTGCGGATGCACTCAATCTAAAACGCTCCTTCCAGATAACTCCGCTGGAAAAAACGCTGATTTCTGCTCGTGAGCAGGCAGCACAGTTGCAATCTGCTGCCGAGGTGGGCGGGTATGACCCGATTGGAATGGCAGAAATGCAGGCGACTCAACTTTTCCTTGATCCAATGCCTGCAATGGAAGCCCTGGAATACGGTCTAGATGATTTAGCTCAGGCAATTAAGGATACTGTGAAGGCAACAATAGCATACATGTAACGTTCTCTTGATATATCCCGGTTGTGCTCTTTGCCCAGCTGGCTCAACTCCCCAACCCTTGGCTTCTTCTTGGGCTGAAATGTCCTACTCCTGCTGGTGCAAAGCCCTGACAGCCCCGGTCCTGCCACAACTTGCTGCCCTGGGGAAACTCGTAGCCCTCCAAATCACAATTGTCAATTCAGGAAGCCATTGAGGATCTGGAAGATTTCCTCGTGATTTTGCCTGAGCATCCGCTGGCCGAGCTAGCACGCAAGGCAAAGACGCTTCTAGAGCGGCGGTTGAGCGAGCAGAAGACGGAACAGGAACAGGGGTAGGGCAACTTTGGCTGCTCGGCTTCCCGAAACATTGAGAGAAATGTGGAGCTATTGTTCAACCGGCTGAATTGCCGCTATCAGCGCCGAGTAGTCAGCGTCGGCCCAGCCTAGCTCGCAGGCTTTTTCCAGGATTTGCTGGACGCCAGCCAGAGGGGCCGTTTCCAGTCCAGCCGCTTCGTCCAGAAACAGCCTGGTGTCCTTCAGCAAATGCTTCGTGGGAAAGTTCGGGTTCGCGTAGTTCTGTTCCACCATGCGCTGGAGCTTTTTATCGAAGGTGGGAGCATAGAGGGCGCTCTGGCGCAGGATCTGCATGAAGGCTTCGACCGGGACGCCCTGCTGTTGGGTAAATCTGAGGCTGAGGCCAAAGGCGCTCGTGAGCGAGCCAATCAACTGGTTCAGGGCCAGCTTCAGGGCCGCTGCCGCACCCACTTCGCCAATCAGGGTTGGTTCGCCCAGCTGACTCAACAGCGGCAGCCAGCGCTCGTATTGGGCCGGGGTAGCGCCGACCATCACCTGGAGTTTGCCTGCTTTGGCCTCGGGAATGCTGCCCAGCACGGGGGCTTCTAAATACTCGCCGCCCCTTGCAGTCACCTCGGCCAACAGCTCGCGGCTCTGGCTGGGGCCAATTGTGCCCATCTGAATCAGGGTGCAGTTCGAGAGGTCGGTTGCCTCTGGCAGGCTATCTGATGGGCTATCCGATGGGCTATCCGGTAGAACAGTCGCCCGAATCGCCGCCGCGTCGCTCAACATCAAAATCACCACCTCACACTGGAGCAGCTCAGCCACAGAGGAGGCCAGCTCAGCGCCAGCCTGCTGGAGAGGCGCGAGTTTGGCAGGAGTGCGGTTATAGACAACCAGAGGCTGATGGGCCAGCAGTCGCTCTGCCATGGGCGCACCCATCAGTCCAGTTCCAATCAGGCCCACTTTCCCCGTCATTGCTGTTTTGCCCCCGCCCATTCTAGATTTCACCAGCCGCCAGCAGAGCCGCTCAGCCACACTATAGGGGCTCGACGGAACGATCGCAAGCGCGTTGAGCCGATTGGCGAGTTTATTCCTGGACCTGATACCAGACCTACTGGCGGTGGTTAACGGTGGGCAGCAAGTTTTAGCTGGCAAGTCTTAGCTGGCCAGGGGCAGCGTTTCGAAACCGTGCAACGGCTGCACCGCCGAGCGGCCAATCGAGAGATTAGTGGCGACGACCACGGCTCCTGTGAGCTGGCTGAGCCGCCCCACAAACTCCATGCCCTCCAGCCCCATCGCCACATTCGGGCTGTGTAGATGAATTTCAGCCTGGGGAGCAAAAGCCTGCTGCCAGCGCTCCAGCGCGGTTTGATGGGCCTCCAGATGGGCATGGGTCAGCCAGAGCGAACCTAACCGCATCGCCCCGGCCCGGCCCTGAACCAGTAGGTGCATCCGCTGTAGGGCGCGACATTGGATCAAGCGGGCGCTGATTTGCTCAATCCCGTTGTAGTGGGGGTTAAGTCGCATCAAAATAGCGCTGCTATCGAGAGCCTGCACCACGGGCGAGAGATCCTGAATGTAGGAATCAACCACGACCAGAGTCGATGTCACAGCATCCAGGTCGGGAGTAGATTGATACAGGGAAAGAGCGGTAGATGGTTGACTAGACATAGCAAAAGCCGGAGAGGGATAGCAAGGTTTATAAGGTGAATGGGAGAGAACCTGTCCTGTGGTGTTGTTTGCGGAACGATGTCAAAAACACTACAGGCCCAGCCTTAAGGTGCCCGGCTTTGGCCATCCGCTAACCTGCCTCTAGACCCCAGCAGAATTCACGTCAAGGGGGGAGGTACCCCCTAGGGGAATAGACAATCCACCCGGCCCTTTCCACAATGAATTTGTGGTTTGGGGTTCCAGACAAACGGAGCGGTTGGAATGGTGCATAAGCTGGCTGACGCATAAGCTGGCTGACGCAACCCTAATAAAACCTGAGGCGGCTCATCGCTTCGCCCATCGCTCAACAGCAGGTGTCCTATGCCATGCAATCAGTCACAAAACCAATCAGGCAACCAGTCCCGTCATCTCCGTAACCGCTCAAACGCAGCAACCAGGTCGCTCTACCCGATGGCTTGCGGGCCAGCTTCCCGTAACTCAACAATGCAAAATGCCGAAAATCTCACTTCTCAGACAGGTTCCCAACCAGATTCCCAGCCAGATTTCCATTCGGAGCTGACCTTGGCAGCCGTCCTCGAACTGGCCGAGCAATCGGACATGGCGGCAGTGCAGGGTTTGCTCAATCAGGTTGTGCCGCGCATCGCTGCGATTGACTGCCCGGTTTCTAAGCCAGAACTGCGCCGGTTTATCGTCTGGGCTTTGCAGCAGAGCGATGCCCCAGGGTTGACCGCCGACCAGAAGCTGAAGCTGCTAGACATCGCCTGGGAAGTCCAAAACCTGCTGTGGCGACTGCGCTAAACCAGGAGATCAGCTGGCGAGCGGAATCCCAGCCTGCAAGAGCTGAGCCGCATCCGCAGCGGGAATGGCGGGCGAAAACAGGAACCCCTGCACATATTCACAGCCCAGGCTCTTGAGCTGATGCAGCTGGGCCTGGTTTTCAACACCTTCGGCAATCACCTGCATATTCAGGCTATGGGCCAGCACCACAATCGACTCGGTGATTTTGAGGCTCTCCTGGTTTTCGCAGAGGTCTTTGACAAACGAGCGATCAACCTTGAGGTGATTCACCGGAAATCGGTGCAGGTAGCTGAGGGAAGAATACCCCGTGCCAAAATCATCCAGGCTGAGCTGAATTCCGGTTTTGCTGAGGTGTTTCAGCCGGTTGCCCGCCACTTCGGTGTTGGTGATCAGGGAGCTTTCGGTAACTTCCAGCTTCAGGTGGGTGGGCTTGAGGCCGGTTTCCGCCAGAATTTGGCTGATGCAGTCGATAATATCGGGCTGGAGCAGTTCGCGCCCCGACAGGTTGACGCTCATATAGCGCAGGCTGCCGTGGGGAAATTCGATTTGCCAGCGCTGCATCTGCCGACAGGCTTCGGTCAGAATCCAGCGGCCCAGGGGAATAATCAGCCCGGTTTCTTCGGCAATTGGAATGAACTGGGCCGGTGAAATAAAGCCCTGTAGAGGATGGAACCAGCGCACTAGAGCTTCAAAGCCGACAATGCTGCCGGTTTTGGTGGCCAGAATCGGCTGGTAGTAGAGCTGGAGTTCCTGTCGTTCAATCGCCAGCCGCAGGTCGGTTTCCAGGTGCAGCCGCTGCAAAACCTGGGAATGCATTACGGTATCAAACACCGAATAGCGCGATTTGCCCTCGGCCTTGGCCCGATACATGGCAATATCGGCATTGCGGAGGAAATCTTCAGACTGACCAACGCCCGGATTGCTCAGGACAATCCCAATGCTGGTGTTGAGGAAGATCTCGTAGCCGTCCAGGTTGAAGGTTTGGGCCATTGCCTCCAGAATCCGGTCGGCCACGCGGGTTGCGTCCTGGAGCGACTGGATATCTTTCAGCAAAATCGTGAACTCATCGCCGCCAAACCGGGCCAGAACAGCCTTGTCGTCCAGGCAGGTGCGCAGCCGTTGGGCCACCACTTTGAGCAGGTGATCTCCCTGTTCATGGCCGAGGCTATCGTTGATTAGCTTGAATGAATCGAGATCGAGCAAAAAGACGGCGAAGCAGTAGTAGGGCTGCTGGCGGGCCAGAGCAATCGCTGTCTCCAGGGCGGTCATAAAGGCCGCACGGTTGGGCAGCCCGGTCAGGGCATCGTGGAAGGCCGCGTAGCGCAATTTCTCCTCGGCCTGCTTGCGTTCGGTAATGTCCTGAAACGCCACGACCGCATAGGCCACCTCACCTGCAACGTCTCGAATCGGCGTCCCCGAGATCTCCAGCGGAATCCGCCGGGACTGG
Source organism: Elainella sp. (assembly GCA_046080625.1). Taxonomy (GTDB): domain Bacteria; phylum Cyanobacteriota; class Cyanobacteriia; order Elainellales; family Elainellaceae; genus Elainella. Next base: position 4,912 of record JBJTUI010000465.1, read on the forward strand.
CAGGCCAGCTCTACATCATCAATGGTGCTGCTTTTGCCCTCAAGCGCCAGCAGAATCGGCAGGTTTTCCGCCGGGTAGGGCTGGTCGGTTCCGGCCAGATAGGCCAAATTGTGCAGGGCATAGTCGCCAGCCTGCTGCTCGGATTGCTCCCGGCAGGCTTGCTCCTGGCATGGGGATTTACTGGAGCAGTCAGAAGCTGAGTTTTTAGCAGCGCTGTTAACAGCTGGATTGCCGCAATCCTGGGTCGGGCCAAAGTTGAGCAGCTCGCGAGCCCGCTGGTTGGTATAGCAGATCTGGCCCTCGCGATCATGCACCCCTACAGCCACCGGCACCGCTTCCAAAAACTGGCGCAGCCGCTGTTCGCTGCACTGGAGGGCGGCATGCTGTTCGCGCAGGCGCTTGGCCTGGCTGTAGCTGCGGATCGCCTCTCGCACGGTGAGGCAGAGATCCGTTTCGTCCCAGGGTTTAGAGACATAGCGGTAGAGGCTGGCCTCATTCACCAACTGCACCAGGGTTTCGAGCCGCGTCTGGCCGGTCAGCAGAATTTTTAGGGTCTGGGGATAGAGGCTGTGGATTTTGATCAGCAGTTCGTCGCCCCCCATGCCCGGCATGATCTGGTCGCAGAGCACCAGCGGGACTTCGATATCGGCCTGGGTCAGGTCAGCCAGCAGATCCAGGGCTTCTGCACCGCTTTCGGCTAGCTCCACGCTGTAGCTGCTGCCCAGCAGTCGGGTGAGCTGATCGCGCAAACTAACCAGAACCAATTGTTCATCATCGATGCAGACGATGGTGCTTTTATTCATTTGCTTGCTCCAAACCGGATCGAATGACGCTAATTAGCCTGTCTTCTTCCCACGGTTTGGCAATGTAAGCATAGAGATTGGCAGCCTGATGAGCATTTTCAACAGCAGCTTCATCAGCTTGGCCTGATAGCAAAACCGTGACAATTTTTGGGAACTTTTGATGGACTTGAGCGAGAAACCCATCCCCGCGAATACCGGGCATTAGCCAATCAGACACGACAATTAGAATATCGATTTGATCATCACTGAGTTCGCTGATGACTTCCCAGGCTTCATCAACACTTTCTGCAAATTCGTAGCGATAGCGATCGCCAAAATGCTTGGTGATTTGATCGCGGAGGCTCAGCAGCACAATTCGCTCGTCATCTACACAGAGGATGGCCTGGTTCGACATCACGACCTAGTCTGGCGTTGTTGGTAACCACACGCTAAAGGTAGTATGCCCAGGACAACTTTGCAACTCAACCCGGCCCCGATGCTTGGCCACAATTCGCTGGACAATATCCAGCCCCAGACCTGTGCCTTCCCCCATCGGCTTGGTGGTGAAGAAGGGTTCAAAAATCCGGTGCTGGATGTCAGCGGGCACCCCCGCTCCAGAGTCGGTGATTCGCACCACGATTTGCTGATCGCAGGTTTCGACCTGAATTTGCAGGGTGCCCTGACCCTCCATCGCCTGGAGGGCGTTGTGGATCAAATTGGCCCAGACTTGGGAGAGTTCGTCCGGGTGGCAGAGCAGTTTAGGGACAGCAGCATAGTGCTTTTCGACCTCAATGCCGCGCTTGATCAGGTTGTGGTAGAGGGTGAGTACGGTTTCGATCCCGTCCCTGATCTCGGCTTCGACCCGATTGCCAGAGCTGTCCTGGCGGGCGTAATTTTTGAGGGCAAACACGATTTTGGCGGCCCGCTCCACCGCCAGCATGATGTTGTGGCTGTTGTTTTGCACCACCGAAAGCTGGTAGGCCGTATCCAGGACAAACTGGCTGTTGGGCAGCTGTAACAGTCCCATTAACCCCTCCAGATCCGGCTCAACCCCCATTTTGCTGAGGCTGTCGGCCAGGCGGTCGGCATCGGCCACACCTCGCTCGCGCAGGGCCTGACTGAGCTGGCGGCGCAGCTGGCGCTCTTCGCGGAAGGAGCGAGGCTGATGGGGCTGTTGGGTCAGGGCCAGCAGGGCAAAAAAATCGCTGAGCCGAGCGGGCGGCAGGGTTTGAAACAGGTCGGGTAATCGCTGTAGCGACAGTTCCAGGGCGGCGGTGATGTTGCTGATCGAGGCCCGAATTGCCCCCAAAGGCGTGTTGACCTCATGGGCGATCCCGGCCACCAGCTGGCCCAGGGCCGCCATTTTTTCCGATTGAATCAATTCGGTCTGGGCGGTTTGCAGCTGCTGGAGGGTCTGGGAAAGCTCTTCATTTTTCTGGCGCAGGACAATATCGGCCTGCTTTTGCGCGCTGATGTCGCGCGCTACCCAGATGATGCGGTCAGCCGAGATCGGCGAAATATTGGCGGCAAACCACTTCTCCTGGCCATGCAGCTGGAGGCTGTACTCGATGCTGAGGGTCTCCTGGCGGTCGAGCACAGTGCGGATATAGCCCACAAAGCAGTCGGCCTCTTCGGGCGGGTAGACATCGTAGAGGGTTTTGCCCTGGGAGGTTTCGATCGGCACGTAGAGCAGCTCTGGGTTGGTAGAAGCGGCCTTCAGGTAAGTGCCCTGGCGGTCGAAGACAAAGATCAGCTCGGTCATCGCTTCAAATAAACCGCGCATCTCGGCTTCAGCGGCTTTCAGGGAGGCGGTGCGCTCAGTCACGCGGTCTTCAAGCTCTCGGTTGGTTTTTTCCAGTTCGGCAAAGCTGGCGCGGATCTGCTCGGCCATGCTGTTGAAAGAGGTGGCCAGTTCTTTCAGCTCGTCGGTGCGGTGTAGCTCAATGCTCTGGTCTAGCTGGCCTGCCGCAATTTCCTTGGCGGCCTGGTTCAACCGCAGGATGGGCTCCATGATCCAGCGCGTTGTCAGGATGCCGATCAGGATGGCTATGAGCAGCGCCACCAGGCAAAGCAGCAGCGTGGCATGATTGGTGGCGTTGACCTGGGCCATGAAGTCCTGTTCGGGCACAGCGACTACCACCAGCCAGCTCAGACCAGCCTGATCCTGCCAAGGCATGACCCGGACAAACTCGGTTGCCCCTTCAACCTGGAGATTAAACCGCTGGGAGGCAGTAATTGCTGTGAACCCGCCCCGCTGCTGAATTTGCTGGGCCACCATGCGAATTATTGGATCGGCACTTTCGGCGGCCTGGAGTCGCTGGGCTTCTCCGTTTTCAATGCGGTAGTTCTGGGTGTTCCCGCTCGTCGCGACCAGGGTACCGTCGCGCTCCACAATGAAAATCCGCGAGTTGGGGCTGATCGTGATCGTCTGCAAAAATTCGCTGATATTCGACAGCAACAGATCGACTCCCAATACTCCCAACAGCTTTTGGTTCTGGTCGTAGACCGGGTAGCTCGACGAGATCGACAGCACCTCGGGTTTGTCGTCCCACTGGTAGATCTGGCTCCAGACCGGGCGGCGAGCCTCGCGGGCAGCAGCATACCAGCCCTCTTCCTGGATTGGGTCGGGGGCAGCTGTCACGGTGGGCTGCTGGCGAGTTCCCTTGGCGTCAGTCTCATAGGTCGTGAGAACGTCGATATGGGGCTGGCGAGTTTCGTGAATCAGCAATTGGTCGTTGTAGAGCCGCTCGACGCCGATAAATTCACCAGTCTCGTTGGCGTAGTTGATGTAGCCAACGTCATAGATCTGCATCTGCCGCCAGAAGAACTGGCCCAATTTCCCAAAATCCTGTAGGTCTAGCAGGCCCAGCCCAACGGCATCTAAATTGGCTTGATTGATCTGTTGGGGAGTACTGAGATAGCTATCGAGCTCCTGGATCACCAGGCTATTTGTCCTGTCCATCAACTGGTTCACCAGCTGGGTTACCGTTTGCTGACCGTTGCGGAAGGAGAAATAGCTCACTAGGCCCACGGTAGCCATCAGTTGCAGCACAAACGGCAGCACCAGGACTTTCCGCAAACTGGGATTTCGGAGCTGCTTCAGTCGTGGTACAACCGCAACCAGAGACGATTTGAGCATAGGTCGCTGTTGATAGGGCCGGACTAGGGATAGCTTCTAGGCTACCCGGATTGTAGGTGGTTGGGCACAGGATGGGGAGGTGGGGGGGTGGAAGAGAGCGTGGGGAAGAGGGCTGGGCCGATTTCTTTATCCCTGCGGATGCAGCAGCTTCATGGCCTCAGCGTGCATCAGGGCGATGTCTGGATCGCGCTGGATTGCCCGGTAATACTGCTTTTCGGGTGTAGTGCCGTCTACGGCGGGCTGAAGCAGGGTGCGAGCCTTGTCCAGCAGGGCTTCAACTTGTCCCAGGGTGGCCGGTTCCTTGGGGCTGAGAGCATCGTCAATTTCGGCAATGAACTGGGACATAGGGCGCAACCAGCGAAACCAATCGTGTTCTAAAACGAGGTGGAAAAACTCAGTGTTGGAGCCAATTCGGCCATAGAACTGTTCGTAAACCTGGCGCTCGGAATGAAGCAGGGCGCGATGCAGGCGCAGCAGCAGTGAGCGAAACTGGCGCAATTGTTGAAACGAAGCATCCAGAGAAGGAGTAGAAGCCATCAATTCGTACTGAAATAGTTGCTGAAACAGTGAAAACTAAAAGGGCAAACCTGTCTTTAAGATCTTATCTCAGTCAGTTTGAGAGGGTGAGTGAGGTATTTTCCCCATCTCCCCATCTCCCCATCTCCCCCATCTCCCCCATCTCCCCATCTCCCCACCTACCGCGCCAAATAGCGCTTCTTCAGCTTTTGCCAGAGCTGTTGCCGCTTCAGATTCAGCAGCCGCAGTCGGGTGAAGGCCGGGATGGAAGCGGGCTGCTGGGCCTTGTGGTCAAAGAACTGGTTGAGGTCAGTGAGAATCCAGTCCAGGCGGCGCAGGATGTTAGCCGTGCGGTATTCCTGAAGCAGGTCGCCAATTTCCACAGGCGGCAGATCCAGGCTGGCCAGAATCCGCTGGACATCGTAGCTCTGGGAGTAGACCGCGATTTTCTGACAGTTGAAGCCCGGATCGAGGTAGTCAGACAGGCCGCCATTGACGCTGGAAAAGACACGACAGCCGCAAGCCATGGCTTCTAGCGGCTGAAGGCCAAATCCTTCGCTGACGCCCTGCAAGGCCCAATATTCGGCGGAGTCGTAGAGGTAGACTTTGGCCTGATTGAACAGGCCGGGCAGGTCTTCCACATAGGAATCGACGACCCTGACGCGACAATGCTGCTGTAAGGCTGGCACTAACTGCTGCATCAGGTACTGGGAGGACTTACGGGCCTGTACCAGCACGTCAATTTCGCGGGGTTGACCGTAGCTATAGAACTCGTCGGAGATCTGGTTGGG
>JBJTUI010000466.1:0-3359 GCA_046080625.1 Elainella sp.
TTGCTGCCGTTGATGCCCTCTCTCCCGTGTAAATCATGATGCGATCGTTTGACCCAGACCTGAAACTTTCGGCTATTCGTCAGGTGTCTAGCCCTTCAAGCTACCGGGAGATGGCTTGTCAATCTACCTCGCGCTGGAACATCCTGGCAATTTCGGGCGAATCGCTAGAACCCCTGTCCCAACCGATGCTGCGCCACGGTGATTCCGGTAACAGTGACTCCGGTAATAGCTGGAAGCCGCCTACCTCAACCGGCTGGCGAGAGGCAGACGTAATCCCGGTATCGCCCCGGCCCGATGTCAGTCCGCAGAAAGCTAATCCGCAAAACCCTAATTCGCAAAATCCCGGCAGCCTGGACGCCTCCGACCTGCGGCAGACGGTTGACTCAGCTGAGCCATCTGTCCTGCTTCCAGAGCAGAACCCAGTAGACCAAAACCAAACAGGCCAGAATCAGGTAGGCCAAAACCAAACAGGCCAAAACCAGCCCGAACAGACCCACTACAATCAGCCAGAGCCAGCCGAACCCGGACCAGACAAACCAGAGTCGGGCGATCTAGACGAACCCGAACGTGGCCTGCTGCCAGTGTTGCGCAACCGCAATTTTTTGGCGCTCTGGAGCGGGCAGGTGTTCTCCCAGATCGCGGACAAGGTCTATCTGGTGCTGATGATTGCCCTAATCGAAACCCGGTTTCAGTCGGAAGGACAGGCGATTAGCGGCTGGGTGTCCACCCTGATGATTGCGTTTACGATTCCGGCGGTGCTGTTTGGCTCGGTGGCAGGCGTATTTGTCGATCACTGGCACAAGCGGGCGGTGCTGGTCACAACCAACCTGCTGCGGGGCGGACTGGTGCTGGGGTTGCCCCTGTGGCTATGGCTGTCCCAGGGCTGGTCTACTGCCGGTCAGCCAGTCGGATTTCTGGTAGTGCTGGGGATTACGTTTCTGGTATCTACCCTGACCCAGTTTTTCGCGCCAGCCGAGCAGGCCGTGATCCCGCTGATTGTGGAACGCCGTCATCTGCTCTCGGCCAACTCGCTCTACACCATGACGATGATGGCCTCGGTGATTATCGGGTTTGCCCTGGGTGAGCCGCTGCTGGCTCTGGCCGACCAGCTCTTTCTGCCGCTGGTCAGCCAGTTTCACCTCAGTGGAGATGTAGGACGGAACTGGGTCGTGGGCGGTAGCTATGCCCTGGCGGGGCTGCTGCTGATGTCGCTCAACACCCACGAAAAGAAAGTCAATCCCCACGAAGAACTGCCCGATGTCTGGCAAAACATTTTGGAAGGGCTGCGCTATCTAGGCAAACAGAGCCAGGTGCGAGCCGCCCTGATCGCCCAGGTGATTCTGTTCTCGATTTTTGCGGCTCTGGCTGTGCTGGCGGTGCGCTTGGCCGAAGTGATGCCCGAACTCAAGTCCTCCCAGTTTGGTTTTCTACTGGCGGCGGGCGGCGTCGGTATGGCAATTGGGGCGATTCTGGTCGGCCAGTTTGGCCAGCGGTTTTCGCGAGCTCAGCTGAGTCTCTATGGCTCGATTGGGATTGCGGCGGCCCTGGCAGCGATTTCGTTTTTTACCCACCATCTTTTCCCAACCCTGCCCCTGCTGGTGCTGCTCGGCTCTTGTGCGGCAATTGCGGGTGTGCCAATGCAGACCGCCATCCAGGAAGAAACACCCGAAGCGATGCGCGGCAAGGTGTTTGGGCTGCAAAATAACGCGATCAACATCGCCCTCAGCCTGCCGCTGGCCCTGGCGGGCATGGCCGAAACCTGGTTTGGCCTCCAGGCCGTATTCCTGGCGCTGGCGGTGCTGGCGACTGCGGGCGGTATTCTAACTTGGTCAATCTCGCGAGGTCACAATCCAGTAAAATAACGCCAAGAGCGCCTACAATCCTTAACAGTCCTTAACAGCCGCTCTCGTTAACCCGAATGCACATTGCCTGGTTGGGAAAGAAATCGCCGTTTTGCGGCAATGTCACCTATGGTCGGGAAGTGACCAACGCCCTGTTAGATCGCGGTTATCAAGTTAGTTTTTTGCATTTTGCCCAGGAAGAAACGACCGAAGCAGTTTCAGAAGCAGGCGGCTGGCGTGAATCTCCAGAAGGGGACTGTCAGGAGGTGCCGATCCCATTTCTCTACAAGTCGCAGATCTACACCATTCCTTCTTTCAAATCCAGCAAAGTGCTGACCGAGGCGCTGCGTCAGCTCAAGCCCGATCTGGTGCATGCCTCCCTCACCCTATCACCCCTCGATTTTCTGCTGCCCGAAATCTGCGAAGAGCTAGATCTGCCTCTGGTAGCGACCTTTCACCCGCCCTTCGCCCGCAAACCCCGCAATCTCACCTCCAGCACCCAGCAGCTCACCTACCAGTTTTACGCGCCGTTTTTGGCCAACTACGACCGGGTGATTGTCTTCTCCCAGATCCAGCAGGATCTGCTGGCCCGGTTTGGGGTGCCCAAGTCGCGGATTGCGGTGATTCCCAACGGCGTCGATGCCGACAAATATTCGCCAGGACTCTCGAAGCTCAAAACCGATCTCCAGGCCCAGCGGATATTTATGTATCAGGGCCGGATCGCGATTGAGAAAAACGTCGAGTCGCTGCTCCGGGCCTGGAAGCAGGCTGAAATGGGGCGCGATAGCAAGCTGCTGATTGTGGGCAGCGGCCCACTGGCCCCTTCGCTGATGAGCACCTACAACGAGGAGATCGGCGTGATCTGGACGGGGTTTGTGGCCGATGAGCAGGCCCGGATTCAGCTGCTGCGCGGGGCCGATGTGTTTATCCTGCCGTCCCTGGTCGAAGGGCTGTCCCTGTCGCTGCTGGAAGCCATGTCCTGTGGGTTGGCCTGTATCGCCACCGATGCCGGGGCCGATGGTGAAGTGCTGCAACAGGGGGCAGGCATTGTTTTGGATACTAAGCGGGTTGCCGCCCAGCTGCATACCCTGCTGCCCGTCTTCCAGGATCACGCTGAACTAACCACGCTATTGGGACGAAAAGCAAGGCAGCGCGTTCTAGACCGCTATACCCTGAGTCGCAACATCACTCACTTGGAGCAGCTCTATGCCCAGGTGCTGCAACAGCGTCAGATATTTTCCAGCACGCCCGTCTGAGCTTCACCGCAAAACCTTTATCAAGTCAATCTTCAGCTCTGCCGCTGGGCGGACTTTTGAGCTGCGTGACTCGGTAGGCTGCGTGACTCGGGCAAACCCCTGAATTTCTGCAAGATTTCCAGGTGATATGAAGGATTGTAACAATCATGCTGTCAAGCTGGCCTGCTGGCTTGACAGCCACCGGAAGCACAGATTATCCTGACATGCATACCCGGGTATTAATCACGTTGTTGTTATGCAAGATAAACACAAAGTCACTCTC
>JBJTUI010000467.1:0-4360 GCA_046080625.1 Elainella sp.
CACTAATGCTGTGAGGGCATCTGTGAACGTTTCTGTGGTTTCTGGTGTTTTGAATTCAATCAGGTTATCGTTATTCATGGTGTATTCCTGGTCTGAGCTTTTTTGTCTTAGGAGTCTTGTAAAAATAACCTGAGCAGGCAAGGGGCTTAAGCCCCTTGTTCAAGCCAGTAGACCGATCCAGGTGATCAACTTATTCGTACAAGCTGCCTTATTCAGCAGGATACGCCTTTTTTTCTCCTTTTTCTCATACACCAGATCTAACCATAACTCCGGGTCTAGCGCCTCTGCCTGGGATGTTTGGGCCTGCTGGGATAGCGCCGGGGGCTGGCTCAGCGGAATTTCTTCGCCCTCTACGGGCATCAATCCAGCGGTTAACAGATCGGGATTCACCAGATCGGCAGCTTTCCCGTCGCTGGGCTGGGCCGATGGGGCAAAAGTGCTTTCGCTCTGGGCTGTCGGAGCTTCCGTGGGGGCAGCGGGGGAAGCAGGCTGATCTGCGAGCTGCGAGCTGGGCGACAAATGCACGATTTGATGCATCTGCGCACCGACTGCCTCAAAGTTGAGCAACTCCATCAACGTCAGAATCGAACTGCCGTTTTCTGGGTGGTTGATCTGACGGTAGGGCTGGTCATTGACGCAGAGGATGGTTAACCCATAGCGGTTGGCTTGGCGCATCTCAATGGCTTCCAACTCTCGCCAGGCAAACGACTGCTTGGAGACTGGTTCGCTCGGGCTGCGGGCATTCGGATAGACATAGCCCTCTGGAAACTTCAAAGCCCGGTCGAGTCGCTGAAACCAGGCAGCATAATCTGGGCCAAGCTGACTCAGCACATAGTTCAGCGTTTCACCTGTGACATGGGCAGTCAGCTCCCGGTTGTCATCCAGGTGTTGCAACAGAGCCTCTGTATAAAATGCATGAAGTGACCCTGGCCGACTTGCGCCTTCAAGTAGGTCGTGGACGACTAGTAAATTCCGTCGCATTGATTAAGCTATGGCTGAATTAACGTTCATCCTTAGGACGTGGGCAGATGCTCAGGAACTCCGCTAGCGTCTTCTGGTTGGTTCTTCAAACCGTGCGGGGGAATAGGAGGCTTCTGCTGTCGGTTGCTCAGCTTCAGCAGGTGCTGTTGCTGGAGCAGGTTCGGGAACGGGTGTTTCGACTACAGGTTTCTCAATAAAGGGCAGCAGCGAAGCCTCCTGATCGCGCAGGGACTCCAGACGCTTGTTCATTTGCTCGACCCTATCAATCAGGTCGGGCAGCTCTTGGTCTTTCAAAATTGGTTTGATATCGTTCAGCAGATCTGGAAAGATCCCCAGCTCCTGCTTCAAATAGGGCTCTAATTTGTTTTGTAATAAATTGATTTTCTCCTGGAGCCGGGTTAGGAGGAAACGATATTCCGCCAGCGACGGCTCGCCTTCAATCTCTACAGATGGAACAGCAGGTTGGTTAAGGTTGCGGGCGGCATTACATAAAATTTCCTCCATCCAAGCGTTGATACTGCGGTCGGCGCGACTAGCCGCGATGTAAATATCGCGGTGAATTTCGGGTGAGGTCCGAAAAGGTAGTTTACCCGAAAATGGCTTCTCCGGTTCTTTGCCCTGATCTTCACAGAACTTTAAATATGCGTCAACCGCACGACGGAAATCTCCTTCGGCCTGTTCAACCGTGCTGCCCTCAAACTCGATCACATCTGTGATATTTAGCAATCGCCCGTGAATTAAGCGCGTCTCAGTATCAACCTCTGGCTTGCCAATATAGTTTTTATACCTAAACATCGATGGGATCTACTCCTACCACACGTAGATAATCACAAAGATACAGAAGCTGACGGCGATTTAAACTTGCCTGCTGATCCAAACAGATAAATAGACCTACATGGTTTCGGATGCTGACATGAATTCGATTTTCGTTGCGAATTACTGTACCATCCAGATCTTCGAAAAGTTGCAGAACATTTGCCCAAACGACATTTGGACTCGCCAAACCGGTGAAATTAGACGCAGATCCCTGAAAAATGGCTTGAATGATCAACTGCTGATCATGGGTCAAGCTAAAAGATTCGCTACTCATTCGGTTGTAGATGCTGAAGCCTGGACAGAACTGACCGTTTTGCCGAATATTTCCCTGCAAGTTCTGCGATCTATCTAGCGCGGCCTAACTCGACCCACCTCAAAATCAACCCTTCCTTCCAGATCGATTTTTTCCCAAGTCAGTATAAATGAGGGTCGCAACTCAGCAGTAAGCCTTGCTTGACATTCGATGGCCCAAAAGCTTCCGGCTAGAAGCTCTCAGAGCACAGAGATTTGGCACCCAATTGGGTTTCATCAGCCTACCGCGATATGGCACAAACGCCTAGACGCAGATTCCAGATTGCTCAACTTACAGCAATTTTCATTTCAGTCAGCTATAGGAGGGGGCGTGGGGGCGGTGCCCCCACACAGAGGCGTAGCCCCTACACCCCACTGTTAATCCCTGGCTTATTGATCTGAAAACCGCTGTAACTCCTTTTACTGGCTTGCTGCGTTTGACTCGGCGATGCGTCAGGCAGCCCGCTAGAACAACCCGATAGACGGCCAACTCAAAGCACCCACTCGGACAGGCCGCACCTCAAAACCCAGGTCGTTGACCGGTTTCAGAGGAAGTGCGAAGCAATGGCTCAAGACAGCACCTTAACCGCCAGTCCTGCAAATTCCAGTAAAGGTTGTGACTTCAGGATGAGGTTAAGATATCAATTTAAGATATCAATGTCAACCAGCTGAACAGTTGACGATCTAATTCTTTTCAACAAAGCACTCATGCCCCATAAATCGCACCACAGCGCCGCTGACGGCTTCTATCAACCGGCCCACGTCAATCCAAAACCTGGCTCAAACAGCGCAATCGGCAGAGTGAGCGTGATATCAAATTTGATTTCTTTGAGCTATTTGTGATATCAATAGGGGAAAGTTGTCTTTTCCTGCTGGCTGGCCAGACACCCCTCTAGAGTTCCTGGCCGGCGCTTCAGAGGATGGGAGAAGGCAATGCCTGAGTCTGTTTAGGTTTCCCTGACCGTTGAGGAGTGCAGCACCCTGCAATTTGCCCGTAGAAACGAGTTCTATCTAGCTTTCCAGAGGTGATGCAGTGTTCAATCTACCGATGACGTCCGAACAGATTGAGTTGTTTGCCCGGCCCGAACTGGGCGAAGTTGTTCAAGCAATTGCCCCAAATCGTAAAGGCCGAATCAAGTTCAAAGCCAGCTTCTGGCCTGCCCGGTTCTATCAGGGGGCAGACACGGCCCTACCGCCCGAACAGGTTGCGGTAGTGGGTCGCCAGGGCATCACGCTGCTCGTAGTAGCTTTAGCTAGTTGATTATCTGATCGTGCTCAGTTTATAGGCGGGCTGTTCAAGAATATAGACTGTTCAAGAACCAGGCTGTTCAAAATAAGAGGGCTAGAGGAATGCAACCAGAGCTTCCCTAGCCCTAACCTATCCTAGTGGAGCCCCAGCCAAGTCAATAGGCCTTGACCCGTAACATATTCAATTGCCAGGGTAATCACAAACCCAATCATTGCGGCCCGGCCATTCAGACGCTCAGCGTAGGTATTAAATCCAAATTTTGGCTCTTCTAGTTTGGGAGTAGCGGTGGGCTGTTGAGTCATGATTTACAAAACTTAACTCTGCACCTTCATTGTAGGCCAAGCTGCCCGAGGCAGCACTAGATTGGACGGATGTTCTCTTTGGTGTCCTCTCTAGTACCTGCTTTGGTGCTCAGCACGAACAAACCGCTGGGCCAAAGTGTTTGAAATTTCTGGAGTTGGTCTAGCTGGTGCTGAAGCGAGGGTCGGTCGCCAGTTGGGTTGTGTCAAACTCGGTGGCCCATTCGATCACGTCTTCTGTGATCAGCGGTTCGGTCTGCCGGATTAGGAGAGCCACATAGCGGTTTTGCCGCCAGACAATAATGGCGTGGAAGTAGGTTCCTTGAATCACGGCATGGCTGAACCCCTGAAACTGAAAGGCGGAGTTCAACAGCACCTGAATCCCCAAGGTCTGGAAAATGGTCTGGACCCAGCTGATGTCTGTGTCCTCAACAGAAATGTAATACTGCTTGGGCAACCCATTTTCATCGAAGATGGCTGCTCCGAGAATTCGCTCTGAGTAGGACACAGTAGAGGCTTGCACAAGCAAAAGAAAGAGCGGTGATCAAAAAGGTATGTTATAAACAATACCAAACTGGGGTATTTATAGCTATATTCAATTGGGTTAGGACGCTGCTTGTTTGAGGACGGCCTCCATCGCATTTCGTAAACTAGCTGAGCTAGACAACCGCTTGCGAATCCGACTCTTCAACCAGGCCCAACACTTCTCAATCCGATTCAAGTC
>JBJTUI010000468.1:0-6457 GCA_046080625.1 Elainella sp.
ATTCACTGGACTGGCTGCCCCAACTCCTGTGGCCAGCCCCAGGTGGCCGACATTGGCCTGATGGGCACCAAAGCCCGCAAGGATGGCCAAGCGGTGGACGGAGTCGATCTGTATCTGGGCGGCAAGGTGGGCAAAGACGCCCATCTCGGCACCTGTGTGCAAAAAGGCATCCCCTGCGATGACCTGCTGCCCCTATTGCGTCAGCTGTTGATTGAAGAGTTTGGAGCCAAATCCAAAGCTCTGTCTGGTTCCTAATCTCGTCGTTGTTCAGGTTCATTAGGTTTCACCAACCCGTTCTAGCTTGATTCAATTCCGCTTATTCATCCCCATTCACTGCTGCTAAAGAGAGTCAATCATGTCAAACATTTCAAGACGCAACTTCCTGATTACTGCCGGAGCCACCACCGCTGCTACGCTAGTCATGCATGGCTGCACCAGCGGCACAACCTCCAGCTCGACCAGCTCCAGCCCCGCTCCGGCTTCTCCCAGCCCGGTGGCTGCTGCCGACACGCCCGAAGTCACGACCGCCAAACTCGGCTTCATCGCCCTGACCGACTCGGCTCCGCTAATCATCGCCAAGGAAAAGGGACTGTTTGCCAAGTACGGTATGCCCGATGTGGAAGTGGTGAAGCAGGCTTCCTGGGCCGTCACCCGCGACAACCTGGAACTGGGCTCTGGCGGCGGCGGCATCGACGGGGCGCATATCCTCTCGCCCATGCCCTACCTGATGACCGTGGGCAAGATCACGAAGGGCAACGCGAAGGTGCCGATGAACATTCTGGCCCGTCTGAACGTGAACGGTCAGGGAATCAGTCTGGCCAACAGCTACGCCGATCTAAAAGTGGACACCGACAGCAGCCCCCTGAAGGAGGTCTTTGCTCAGGGCAAGAGTGCCGGTAAGGAAATGAAGTGTGCTGTCACCTTCCCCGGCGGCACCCATGACCTCTGGATGCGCTACTGGCTGGCCGCAGGCGGCATCGACCCTGATAAGGACGTTTCGACGATTGTGGTGCCCCCGCCCCAAATGGTGGCCAACATCAAGGTCAACAACATGGAAGCCTTCTGTGTGGGCGAACCCTGGAATGCCCAAACCGTTAACCAGAAGATTGGCTATAGCGCAGTCACCACGGGCGAACTCTGGAAAGACCACCCCGAAAAAGCCTTGACCATGCGGGCTGACTGGGTCGAAGCCAATCCCAAGGCCGCCAAGGCGATCACGATGGCGGTGCAGGAAGCCCAGATTTGGTGCGACGATCCCGGCAACAAGGAAGAGATGTGTGAGATTGTCTCTGGCCGCCAGTGGTTCAAGGTTCCGAAAGCGGACATTCTGGAGCGGATGAAAGGCAACTTCGACTTCGGCAATGGCCGCAAGCTAGAAAACAGCGACCTGGTGATGAAATTCTGGAACGACAACGCCTCCTATCCCTACCAGAGCCACGACCTCTGGTTCCTGACCGAAGATATTCGCTGGGGCTATTTGCCCACCGACACCGACACCGCTGCCCTGATCAAGCAGGTCAACCGGGAAGACATCTGGAGAGAAGCCGCCAAGGCGATTGGCCAGGAGGCCGCGATCCCCAGCAGCACCTCGCGCGGTGTCGAAACCTTCTTCGATGGCGTCAAGTTCGACCCCGAGAAGCCCGATGCCTACCTGAGCAGCCTCAAGATTAAGAAGGCGTAGGGGAAGGTGGGAAGGTGGGAAGGTGGGGAGATGAGGGGATGAGGAGATGGGGAGATGGGGAGCGTTTGCTTTTCTATCCCCGGTTTACCCAAAGCGCTCATTCAAACAGCATCCCCAGCAACATTTCCTCCCTTTTCACCCCCTGCCTTCTCACCTCCTCACCCTCCCACTCTCCAACCCTCACTCATTCAAGGACGACCCCATGGCTACCAACATCAACACCCAGCGCAATCCCTACGACTTGTCGGTCAGCGCCAAGATTTTGAATTGGTTGAAGCGGCTGGTGCCAACTGTGGTCGCCGTCGCTATTCTGCTGACCGTTTGGCAACTGCTCTGTTCAGTTCCAGGCGCGACTCTGCCGGGGCCGATTCAGGTGGTTCAGGAAACCTGGGATCCGCTGATCAAAGATCCGTTCTTGCAGGGTGACGGCACTGACCAAGGGCTGTTCTGGCAGCTTACCGCCAGTCTGAAGCGGGTCGCCGTCGGCTACAGCATTTCGGCAGTGATTGGGATTGCCCTGGGCGTTCTGGTCGGCGTCAGCACCCTGATGTTCCAGGCGCTCGACCCAATCTTTCAGGTACTGCGCACCGTGCCTCCTCTGGCCTGGCTGCCGATTTCCCTGGCTGCCCTGCGCGACGCCCAGCCCGCTGCGATCTTCGTGATTTTCATTACGGCAGTCTGGCCGATCATCATCAACACCGCCGTGGGTGTACAAAATATCCCCCAGGATTACAACAACGTCGCCAAAGTATTGAAGCTCTCGAAACCCCAATATTTTACTAACGTGCTGATTCCGGCCACGGTCCCCTACATTTTCACGGGCCTGAGAATCGCGATTGGCCTATCCTGGCTAGCCATTGTAGCCGCAGAAATGCTGACCGGCGGCGTAGGCATCGGCTTCTTCATCTGGGACGCCTATAACAGCGGCAGCATCAGCGAAGTCATCCTGGCAATTCTTTACGTCGGTCTAGTCGGTCTACTGCTAGACAAACTCGTCGGCTTCATCGCCTCACGCATTGTCCCCGCCGATCCGCAGTGAGGAGGTGAGGGGATGAGGGGATGAGGGGATGATGGGTAATACTCTCTCCGTCTAGCTCAAATTAGCTTGAAGCAGCTGAGTAGTTCAGAGTAGCCACCTCCCCACCTCCCCACCTCCCTACCTCCCCACCTCCCCACCTCCCCACCTATCCCTCCCTAGACCTTAATCCTATGAGCGCCTTTGTTGTTATCGATCACGTTGACCAGGCTTTTCGGCTAGCCAATGGTCAATCCTATATCGCTCTCAAGAACATCAACCTGGAGATTCAGAAAGGCGAATTTGTGACGCTGCTGGGACATTCGGGCTGCGGTAAATCGACCCTGCTCAACATCATTGCTGGTCTGGCCAAACCGGTGGCGGGCGGCGTGTTGCTCGAAGGCCGCCAGGTGACTGAACCCGGTCCAGAACGGATGGTGGTGTTTCAAAACTATTCGCTGCTGCCCTGGCTGACCGTGCGCCAAAACATCGCCCTGGCCGTCAATAAGGTGATGCACCATTTGCCCGCTGAAGAACGCCACGAGATCGTAGAGCGCCACATCAAGATGGTGAAACTGCGCCAGGCTGCCGACAAGCGGCCCGGTCAGCTCTCGGGCGGGATGAAGCAGCGGGTGTCGATTGCCCGAGCCCTGGCGATCAAGCCAAAGGTGCTGCTGCTGGACGAACCGTTTGGGGCACTGGATGCCCTGACTCGCAGCGGTTTGCAGGATCAGTTAATCCAAATTGCCCAGGAGAACGAGCTGACCTGCATCATGGTGACCCACGATGTCGATGAGGCGCTGCTGCTGTCCGACCGGATCGTGATGCTGACCAATGGCCCCGAGTCCTACATCGGCCAGATTATCGACGTGCCCTTTGCCCGCCCCCGCGAGCGCTTGCAGGTGGTGAACCACCCCAACTACTACAGCCTGCGCAGTGAGATCTCCTATTTCCTCAACCAGCAGAAGAAATCGAAACAGCGCAAGGTGGCCCAGGCCGCGATTGCCCGCAACGGTCTGGAGAAGATCAACCTGGAGATTGGCTTTGTGCCGCTGACCGACTGCGCGCCCCTGGTGGTGGCCCAGGAGCTGGGGCTGTTCCGCAAACATGGGCTGGAGGAAGTCACCCTGTCGCGCGAGCCGAGCTGGAAGGCGATTGCCGAGGGCGTAGCTTCGAAGCGGCTGGATGCGGCTGGCATGGTGGCGGCGATGCCGCTGGCCCTGACGCTAGGGTTGGGCGGCAAACCGCCTGTGCCGATGGTGACGGGTCTGGTGCTGAGCCGCAACGGCAATGCTATTACCCTGAGCAAAAAGCTGCTGGAATCAGGCGTACGTTCCCTGGCCGGGTTCAAGGCGCTGCTGGAATCCGACCCTTCCCACCGCCATACCCTGGCTATGGTGCATCCGGCTTCCATGCACAACCTGATGCTGCGCTACTGGTTGGCCTCGGGCGGCATCGACCCCGATCTCGATGTCAATCTCACGGTAATTCCGCCGCCCCAGATGGTGGCTACCATGAAGGCGGGCAACATCGACGGCTTCTGCGTTGGTGAACCCTGGAATGCCCATGCGGTAGCTGAAGGCCTGGGATTTGTGGTCGCGAACGACCTCGACCTCTGGATGGGCCACCCAGAGAAGGTGCTGGGCGTGCGCGAGGACTGGGCCAACCAGTATCCCGAGACCCATCTGGCCCTGGTGAAGGCGCTGCTGGAAGCCTGCGAATACTGCGACGACCGTCGCAACCGGCCCGAAATTGCTGAGCTGCTGGCCAAGCCTAACTATGTTGGGGCCAAGCTGGACTACATCCGGGCTGGATTCCTCGAACCCTATGACCGGGGCAACGGTCAGCCGCCCGAAACCCTGCTCAGGTTCAACCAGTTCCATATCGATATGACCAACTGCCCCAACCGGGCCGAGGGACTCTGGATCTTGACCCAGCTGGCCCGCTGGGGCATCACGCCCTTCCCGAGAAACTGGGTTGACATCCTCGACCGGGTGCGCCGCATGGATGTCTATGGCGCGGCGGCACGGTCGCTGGAAATGCCGGATGTCGCTCCAAATCGCGGTGCGTTCACCCTGTTTGACGGAACGGTGTTTGACCCAGACGATCCGATCGGCTATCTCAACAGTCTGGCGATCAAGCGCGATCTCCAGATTCAGGAAATCGATGTGGATAGTCTAATTAACGCTGGGGAGAGCGGAGGCGTAAACTCCCAGGTAAATGGTTCAGCTCCCGTACTGGTGACGACCTGATCGACTATTTGATTCTGCTATCTGCTTTTGCCATCCTCCCATTCAGGTTCTTCTAACTTCAACTCCTACCATGCAGATTCTAGAGACAATGAATGGCCTAACCGCTCCGACGAGCGACGAACCGTTCCTGGTGATTGACAACATTTCGAAGGTGTACCCCACGCCCAAAGGTTTCTATACCGTTCTGGATGGCGTCAGTCTTGCCGTTCGCGAAGGTGAGTTTGTTTGCGTGATCGGTCATTCTGGCTGCGGTAAATCAACCTTACTCGACATGGTATCCGGATTCCGCCAGCCCACCAGCGGCGAGGTGCGGCTCCAGTCCCAGACCATCACCGAACCCGGCCCCGACCGCATGGTGGTGTTTCAGAACTATTCCCTGTTGCCCTGGCTGACGGCCTACGAGAACATCTACCTGGGGATTAACTCGGTCTGGCCCGACAAGCCCAAGGAAGAGAAAGACCAGATCACCCGCGACCATCTGGCCCTAGTGGGACTGACGGAAGCCGCCAACAAAAAGCCTGCCCAGCTCTCGGGTGGGATGAAGCAGCGGGTCTGCATCGCCCGCGCCCTCGCCCTGCGGCCCCAGGTGTTGATTTTGGATGAACCGTTTGGCGCACTCGATCCGATCACCCGCGAGGAACTCCAGGAGGAATTGCTCAAGATCTGGAGCGAACATCAGGTGACGGTGCTGATGATCACCCACGACATTGACGAAGCGCTGCTTTTAGCCGACCGGCTGGTGATGATGACCAACGGCCCTGCCGCCAAGGTGGGCGAAATTTTGGAGGTGCCGTTTCCCCGGCCTCGCGATCGGGCCAGCGTCATGGAGTCGCCGCTCTACTATGAGTTGCGCAACAGCGCTATCGATTTTCTCTACCGCCGCTTTGCCCACGACGATCTAGACGATGAAGAGTAGGGCGATCCGACCAACGGCACAACAGACTTGAATGGTGAGGGGTGAGCGGTGTTCTGTGCTCTAGGTACGGATTTTGTGGTCAACAAAATCAACGGCTAATAGCCAGCACTGCTCACTTTTTCTTATATTGAACTGCTATTAAGTAGTTGGGCTTGATTAAATTGAAGATGGTTTTAGGGGAGTATAGAGGGCAAGCCCTCTGTTGGGGGCGCAGCCCCCAAATCCCCCACTATTCTACAAATATTTGTACCTACTTACTTAACTGCTATTAAAGCTTTCTTCGCCTGACTCAGCCACTATAGCTAAATTCGTAACCTGCTCATGTCCGAACCCACAAGAACAATTTGCCCCTATTGTGGTGTAGGCTGTGGTCTGGAGGTGCTGCCACCAGCTCAGCCCGGTAAGGCCGTCAACCGCGATAGTCAAGGCACCCCAGTCTGGCAGGTCAGGGGCGATCGAGCCCATCCCTCCAGTCAGGGCATGGTTTGCGTCAAGGGAGCGACGATCGCCGAATCGCTGCACAAGGATCGCCTGCTCTACCCGATGTTTCGCGAATCGTTGGATCAGCCGTTTCGCCGGATTAGCTGGGACGA
>JBJTUI010000469.1:0-12224 GCA_046080625.1 Elainella sp.
TTAACGGGCAGCGAGCGGGCCGAACTGGCTGAACAACGGGCCGAGTCGGCTGAACAGCGAGCCGACTCGGCTGAGGCGAAGGCCGCCCGATTGGCCGAACGGTTGCGGGCTCTGGGGCTTGATCCGGACGCCGTTTAGCCCTAGCGACAGTCTCGCAGACGGTTGATTTGCAGCACGACCTGATCAATGCCCGACTTCAGGCCCTCGCCCTCGTCGCCCTGGTCTGGCTGGTTGGCCATGATGCTAAACAAAATCGTGCCGTAGTCGGGGTGCTCCAGGTAGCCGGAGAGGGCGCGGACGCCGTTCAGGGTGCCGGTTTTGCCATGCAGTTGTCCCTGCACCGGGGTGTTGACAAAGCGATTGGTCAGAGTGCCGTTGACGCCCGCAATCGAGAGCGAATGGTAGAACAGGTCGCTGCCTTTGGCGGTCTGCATGGCCCGCAGCAGTTTGACAATTGTGCTGGGTTCGGCCAGGTTGCTGTGGGACAGACCCGATCCGTCGATCTGGCGGTAGGTGCTGGGGTCAATCCCGAGCGGTTTCAGGGCCGACTGCACGGCAGCTGTACCGCCAATGTCGCGCAGCAGCGCTTCGGCATAGTCGTTGTTGCTCTCCCGGTTGATGATGCCAAACCGGTTGGCCAGAGCAGGCAGATCCTGGGGGCCGTAGTTCAGGAGCTGGAGAGCGGCTGAGGTGGTGAACAGCTTGACGTTGGAGGCGGGCACCAGAAAACTGCCTGCATCGCGGCTGTAGAGTGGGGCGGCGGCTGAGGCGGCTTCGACCTCAATCCCCCAATGGGCTCCGGCATATTTGGGCTGGCTGATAATCGGTTCAATTACCCCGGCCAAATCACTGGGACAGAGGCCGCCAGAGCGCAGTAGAGTAGGACTGGGTCTGGGCTGAACGGGCACAGGCTGGATAGATCTGGGCTGAATAGGCGCGGGCTGAACGGGCAGCCGCACGGGGATCAGCCGGACATTGGTCAGGGGCGGGTAGGTATTGATGATTTGGGCGAGGGCGGCGTTGGGTTTGCCAACATCAATAAAGCCGCCCGTGATCAGCAGGGAGATCAGGAAGGCTGCAACAAAGCTCAGTCGGGATCGATTTCTCAAGGTTTATGACTCTCAACAGGATGCTTCGTTTGCTAGCTGTATTGATGGATCTATGCCTTGCTAACCAGGCTGGAGCAAACTGGCAAATTGACAAGAGACGAGTGTACCGCAAATTAGCGCACCTGGCGCAATTCTCCCAATTGCTTAAGTTGCTGGGATTGTTCTGCCAATCGAATCGAGAGCCGCTCGCTGACCAGTTCACATAATTCGAAAATAAACGGTTCTGCAATTTCGTAGTAGACGCTGACTCCTTGAGGGCTGCGGGAGACAATTCCAGCCTGAGCCAAAATTTTCAAATGCTTCGAAACATTGGCTTGCCCCAACTCAGTTTCTGCCATGATCTCGGTGACATTTTTAGGACCTGACTTGAGGCAGCAGAGCACGCGCAGGCGGCTGAGTTCAGACAGAATTTTAAAGTAATCAGCCACTTGAACCAGGGCAGAGGCAGGTAAGGTCATGACATTTGAAAATTTTGCAGGCTTTACTCAAGTTTACTATATTGACTATACTACTATATAGTAATATAATTGATTAAGTGAAGTTGATCCATCCGGGAGGTCGCCCAATGTGGTTTCGCCAATTGTTTGATCCAGCAACCAGCACCTATAGCTATTTGATTGCCGACCCGCAAACCCAGACAGCGGTACTGGTTGATCCTGTCCTTGAGCAGGTCGAGCGCGATCGCCAGCTCCTGATCGAACTGGGGCTGACGCTGCGCTACTGCCTAGAAACCCATATCCACGCCGATCACATTACCGGCACTGCCCAACTGCGAGAAGCCACAGGCTGCGAAGGGATTGTGCCCGCAGGAGCCAAAGCCGCCTGTGCTAATCGGTTTATCCAGGATGGCGAAGTTCTGCATCTCGGCAAGAGTCGCATTGAAGCAATCGCAACTCCCGGCCACACCGACAGCCACATGGCCTATCTGGTCAACGTCACCCACCTGCTTACGGGTGACGCCCTCTTGATTCGCGGCTGTGGCCGTACCGATTTTCAGGGCGGCGATGCTGGAGCCCTCTACGATGCCGTCACCCAACGCCTGTTCACCCTGCCCGACGCCACTCTGGTCTATCCTGGCCATGACTACCGTGGCCAGACCGTTTCGACAATCGGCGAAGAAAAGCAGTGGAATCCCCGCTTTGTAGGTCGCGACCGGGCCGAATTCATCCAGTTTATGGCCATGCTCAATCTACCCAATCCGCAAAAAATTATGGAAGCCGTCCCTGCCAACGAGCGCTGTGGACGAGCCGCAGCCTGAATCTGCTCGCCTAAGAAATCCCGAGGGGAAGAGAAGGCCGAATTCTCTCCCGCCCCTTCACCGCCCACCCTCTAAATCTCTAAAGGAGAAGTTCCAATGACCTCAACTCGACCCAATCCAGTTCAGAACATCAATCCCCATGCCCTCAAGCAGGGACTCGAGCAACAGATCCTTACCTTGATCGATGTGCGTGAACCTGCCGAATATGCCAGGGAACACATCGCTGGGGCGCAATCCATGCCACTGTCTCGCTTTGATCCAAAGCAAATTTCCGCAGCAGATCAGGCCCAACTCGTGTTGTATTGTCAGTCGGGGCGGCGGTCTGCAACTGCGGCTGAAAAACTGCTGGCAGCGGGCTTTGAGTCGGTCTTGCAGTTAGAGGGCGGTTTGGCCATCTGGAAGGAAGCAGGCTATGCCACGGTCATCAACCGCAATGCTCCGATTAGCCTGATGCGACAGGTGCAAATTGTCGCCGGAGCGCTAGTATTCACCGGAACGTTACTAGGGGCATTCGTCTCCCCCTGGTTTTTGCTGTTAAGCGGCTTTGTGGGCACAGGGCTGATGATAGCGGGCCTAACCAATACCTGCATGTTGGCCAGGCTGCTGGCCCAATTGCCCTATAACCAACGGAGCATCCTATGACCTGGTTCATTGGTTTACTGCTGGCGGGCTGTATTGGCTTGAGCTTAGGGCTGATGGGTGGGGGAGGATCGGTGCTGGCTTTGCCGGTTCTAGTCTATGTGATGGGCGTCTCGCCCAAGCCTGCGATCGCCATGACTTTGATCATTGTCGGTACGGTTAGTTTGCTGGGCCTATTGCCGCATTGGCGGGCAGGCAACATCAACCTGAAAACGGCCTTGATCTTTGGGGCAGCAACCATGCTAGGTACCTATGGCGGAGTCAAGATTGCGACGCTGCCTTTTGTGACCGACGGTTTGCAAATGCTGCTGTTTGCTGTGACAATGCTGCTGGCTGCCGGATTCATGATCCGACGCGGTACCCGCCCGACTCAACCCGATGATAGTTTGGCACTATATCCTAAGCCCCTCTGTCGCTATTGCTGGCTGTGGTTGCTGACGGAAGGAATTGGCGTCGGCGTTTTGACCGGGCTAGTCGGGGTCGGCGGTGGGTTTGCCATTGTGCCTGCCCTAGTGCTGCTGGCCAAAATTCCGATGAAGCAGGCTATTGGAACATCGCTGCTGATTATTATTGTCAATTCCGTCACGGGTTTTCTGAGCTATCTGGGACATGTCGCTTTAGATTGGCACCTGATCCTATCGTTTATCTTTGCCGCCAGCCTAGGTACAATTCCCGGAGCCTATCTATCCCGCCGGGTGTCGGCTCAGAAGCTACAGAAGGTCTTCGGCTATTTTCTATTAGCTGTGGCAACTTTTGTCTTAATTCAAAATCGCTCTAGTATCCAGATCAGCGCATCCATTGCCGCCCATCTGCTTTAGCTACCCAAGAAGCCAAGCCACGAGTCTAGAACGTAGAGGCTGCTAGAGTCGGAGCCAAGACAAGATCAACTGAGCAGACAATGTCCAGGCAGGTAGAACACACATCCACAGGATTGGGATCTATCGTTAGGTAGAACGTAGAAATTTCGCAAGCTGAATCTCAAAATTAACGGGAATAGTTGTGCACAGATGTCGATTTTGGGCCATTGGGTCTGCGAATGTTACCTAAAGACTCTACTAAAGACAGATGATCTTTTGAAAGACCATAATCATGTAAGATATTGGCTGTAAAATTTGCTAAATTTACTCAACTCCGTTATGCACTTATAATTTATTGAGCAATTGCGACTCCGAACCTATCCTAAGAACGATGCAGGAACTCTCTAAAGCCTAATTTACAAATCATTTATCAGCTCAACAACTGAGCAGCGTGTTAACTTAATTTGCGATATTCCAGCCTCAATCTATCAATTTATTAAACACAGACCTATGAACAGATTGAAAGTACTAAGCTGGCAAGTGAAACCTATTCAAAATTTCATTACAAAGCTTAGTCGATATGGCGCTTCTAGAACGCGACAGTATTAAGCTGAATGCATCTGCACGCAACAAAGCAGAGGCGATTCAGCAGGTTGGATCGTTGCTGGTCAATGCGGGCCAGATGAAGCCCGAATATATCACCAGCATGATGAATCGGGAGAAGGTGGCGAACACCTATTTGGGTAATGGAATCGCCATTCCGCACGGGCTGCCCGAAAATCGGGATTTGATTTTGGAAACCGGGATTGCGGTTTTGCAGCTGCCCACTGGGGTTGAGTGGAATCCGGGCGAAACGGTACATCTGGTCGTAGGGATTGCGGCCAAATCGGACGAGCATATCGGCATTTTGGCCAACCTCACCCATGTGCTGGGCGATGAGGCAGCGGTGCATCAGCTGGCGACGACCCAGGATGCGACTGTGATTTTGCAGCGGTTGACCAGTAGCCCCACAGACCATGCCCCTACAGAACTGCCTGACTTATCCCAGGGCGTTGATGTGGTAATTCAAGACCCGACTGGGCTGCACGCTCGTCCGGCCACGGCGCTGGTGTCGGTAGCCAAACAGTTCAAGGCCGAAATTCGGGTGCGCTACGGCGGTCAGACGGTTAACGCCAAAAGCCTGGTGTCGCTGCTGAAGCTGGGCGTAGCCGGGGGCGAAACGGTGCGGCTGATGGCAGAGGGGGACGATGCGGCAGAGGCGCTCAGCAGCCTGAAAACAGCGATCGCGACGGGTTTGGAGGGCGAGACGGCTTCCAGTCCGATTGCAAATCCCAGCCTTCAGTTTGAAACCCAGGCCATTCCGGGCATTGCCGCCTCACCGGGACTGGCGATCGCGCCCATCTATCACCTGAAGCGCGGTGAAATTGTGGTAGACAGCAGGGCCAAAGACCCGGATACCGAAGCCCTGCGGCTGGAGCAGGCCATCCAGACCGCCAAACTCCAGCTCCAGGAACTCTATGAATCGGTCAAGGCCAAGGCCGGGGCTGCCCAGGCGGCAATTTTTCAGGCCCATCAGGAGTTTCTCGACGACCCGGAACTCCAGCAGGAGGCGATGGGGCGACTGGCGGGTCACAGTGCGGCCTGGGCCTGGCAGCAGACCTATGAACAGCGGGCCGGGGCTCTGGCCCAGCTCGACAATCCGATTCTGGCCGAGCGAGCTACTGACCTGCGCGACGTGGGGCAGCGGGTGCTGAAGCTGTTGGCCGAAACCGTGGAAGCCGCGCCCCAGATGCCTAACCAGCCCGTGATTCTGGTGGCCGAAGACCTGACGCCCTCCGACACAGCGGGCCTCGACCCGGCCCTGATCCTGGGCTTCTGTACCGCTTCGGGCGGACCGACCTCCCACTCGGCGATCATCGCCCGCGCCCTCGATATTCCGGCGATTGTCGGGGCGGGGCCAGCGGTATTGAACCTCATAGCAGGCGACCTCTGCATTCTGGACGGCAGCAGCGGCAACCTCTATCCCCGGCCCAGCCAGGCCGACCTGACCCAGGCCAAAACTGTGCAGCGCGATTTGGCGGCGATCCGGCAGGCCGAGCAACTGGCCTGCTACCAGCCTGCCCTGATGCAAGACGGCCATCGGGTGGAGGTGGTGGCCAACATTGGGGCCGCAGCAGAAGCCCAGCAGGCCGTGGAGGCCGGAGCCGAGGGCGTGGGACTGCTGCGGACGGAATTTCTGTTTCTGAACCGGGCCGAGCCGCCTTCCGAGGCCGAACAGTTCAGAGCCTACAGCCAGATGACCGCCGCCCTCAACGGCCTGCCCCTGATCGTCCGCACCCTCGATATTGGCGGCGACAAGGCGATTCCCTACCTGAAGCTGCCCGCTGAAGCAAACCCGTTCCTGGGGCTGCGCGGCATTCGTCTTTGCCTCCAGTATCCCGAGCTGTTCAAAACCCAGCTGCGCGCCATCTTCCGGGCGGCCCAAACCGGCCCAGTCAAGATCATGTTCCCGATGATCGCCACCCTGGAAGAGTTCGAGGCAGCGCGCCAAATCGCCGAAGCCATGCGGGCCGAGCTGGGAGCCGCCCCAGTAGACTACGGCATGATGGTTGAGGTGCCCTCTGCCGTGCTGCTGGCCAGGGAATTCGCCCAGCAGGTCGCCTTCTTCTCGATCGGCACCAACGATTTGACCCAATATGCCCTAGCCATGGACCGGGGCCACCCGGCTCTAGCCAAACAGGCCGACGGACTGCATCCCGCCGTGCTGCGGCTGATTGATCAAACCGTGCAGGCCGCCAAAGCCGAAGGCAAATGGGTCGGAGTCTGCGGCGGCATCGCTGGCGAACCCCTGGGAGCCGCCATCCTCACTGGCCTAGGCGTCACCGAACTCAGCGTCAGCATCCCCAGCGTTGCCGCCGTCAAAGCCAAACTGCGCAGCCTCTCCTTCAGCGAAGCCAAAGCCCTCGCCCAGCGCGCCCTCGACTGCCCCTCCGCCCAAGCCGTCAGAGCCTTACCCCAATAACCTAACCCCTAGATCGCCCAAACAATTCAGGGACTAGGGTGTAGAGCTGCCCCCCACAGCAGACCTGCCCCTACCTCTCTGCCCCGACATGTAATTCAGCCGCTTGCCCCATCCCCCCACCTCCCCATCTCCCCCATCCCCTCATCCCCCCACCTCCCCCATGCCCCCCCAAATCGCCACCCTCACCCCTAACCCCGCCATCGACCAGACCCTCTCAATTCCCGGCTTCAAGGCAGGCGCGGTGAACCGAGTGGCCTGGGAGCAGGCCGATCCGGGCGGCAAAGGCGTCAACGTCGCTTCTTTTTTGGCCGATTTTGGCTTTCCGGTCACGGCCTGTGGCTTTCTGGGGCAGGAGAACGCGGGCCTGTTCCAGGAGCTGTTTCAGCGCAAGTCGATCCAGGATCGGTTTGTCAGAATCGCAGGCCGCACCCGCACCAACGTCAAGATCATCGACGACCTGGACAACCAGATCACCGATATCAACTTCCCAGGCCAACCCCCCACCGAGGCCGATTTGGAGCGACTGCACCAGACGATCGATCAGCTAACCGCCGACCACGACTGGTTTGTGCTGTCGGGCAGTTTGCCCAAGGGATTGCCCCCCGCGCTTTACGCCGAGCTGACCCAGCGTCTGAAGGCCGCCGGTAAAATCGTGGTGTTGGATGCCAGCGGCGAGAGTTTTCGTCAGGCGGTTAGCGCTGGGGCTGATGCGGTCAAACCCAACCGGGAGGAACTGCAAGAGGTGCTGGGGCGGTCCCTCGGCAGCCCAGTCGCGATAGTTGAGGCGGCGCGCCAGCTGTTGGCCCAGGGAATCAGGACGGCGGTGGTGTCGATGGGGGCCGAGGGCGCAATTTTTGTCGAGGCCGATCAGGCGCTGCTGGCTCGCCCGCCCCAGCTGAAGGTCGTGAGTACGGTGGGAGCCGGAGACGCCATGGTGGCGGGGCTGATCACCGGCAAACTGCGCAGACTCAGTTTGGCCGACACAGCGCGACTGGCCACGGCCTTTTCCATGGGAGCCCTGAGCGAAATCGGGCCGCGCCTGCCGCCGCCCAGCGTGATCGAGTCCTTTAGCCAGCGGGTGGAGATCGAGGTGCTCACCGCCCTGGACCAGCCAGCCAATTTCTTGAGTCGGTGACGACATGGTAATCGATCGAAAATTCTAGAGAGATCAATTCAGCGATCGATCTAGTAACCCATTCAGCAGCAAATTAATGAATTTACGGTTAACAAACAGGATAAGACCATGGTAGAAAACAGCTCAACTATCAAAAACACTGGGGCCAAAAACATTGTGGCGGTGACGGCCTGCCCGACCGGCATTGCCCATACTGTGATGGCGGCAGAAGCGTTGAAGCAAACGGCCCAGATCATGGGCTACAGCATTCAGGTGGAAACCCAGGGCTCGGATGGCGTTAAACATGGCCTCTCGGATGCCGCAATTGCGGCGGCAGATCTGGTAATTGTCGCTGCCGACATCCACGTTGATCTGGAGCGGTTTCGCGGTAAGCCGGTCTATGCGGTTTCTACCAGTCGGGCCATTCGGGACACCCGTGCGGTGATTGAGGCCGCCACAGCCGAGGCCGCCTCGATTCCGGCTCCGGTGGCTGAAGCCAGCGCCCCCAAATATCTGGTCGGCATCACCTCCTGCCCCACGGGGATTGCCCACACCTTCATGGCGGCAGAAGCCCTGCGCAAGGGAGCCGCCGCGCTGGGCCACGAGATCAAGGTGGAAACCCAGGGCTCGGTGGGCGCAAAAAATCAGCTGACGGCGGAAGAGATCGACCGGGCTGATGCCGTGGTGATTGCAGCAGATACGCATGTGGATACGTCACGGTTTACTGGAAAGCGGCTCTACGAAACCTCGACCAAGCAGGCGCTCAAGGACGGGGCGGCGGTGGTGCAGGCGGCTCTGGCCTCGCCAGCTGTAGACAGCAGTTCCAGCACCGGCAGCACCGGCAACGACTATCTGCGCTCGGTGCAGCAGGCCAAGGCCGATCAGGCGGCGCGTCGATCGGGTCCCTACAAGCACCTGCTGACCGGGGTGTCCTACATGCTGCCGGTGATCGTGGCCGGGGGGCTGATCATCGCCCTGTCGTTTGTGTTTGGCCTCAACCCGCCCGAGGGCACGTTTGGCAACGCCCTGATGCAGATCGGCGGCAAGTCGGCCTTTGCCCTGATTGTGCCGGTGCTGTCGGGCTTCATTGCCTTCTCGATTGCCGACCGGCCCGGTCTGACTCCCGGTCTGGTGGGCGGGATGCTGGCCTCCAACCTGGGCATGGGCTTCCTGGGTGGGATTCTCTCCGGCTATCTGGCTGGCTACATCGCCCGCTGGATTCGCGACCATATCAACCTGCCCACCAACTTTGAGGGCCTGAAGCCAGTGCTGGTGATTCCGCTGCTCTCAACCCTGGTGGTGGGCCTGCTGCTGATCTACGTGTTTGGCGCACCTGTCAAAGCGATTCTGGACGGGTTGACCGCCTTCCTGCAAAACATGGGCCAGACCAACGCCGTGATTCTGGGCCTGATTCTGGGCGGCATGATGGCCGTCGATATGGGCGGGCCGGTCAACAAGGCGGCCTACACCTTTGCGGTCGGTCTGCTGGCCAGCAATGTCTATATGCCGATGGCTGCCGTGATGGCTGCGGGGATGACGCCGCCCCTGGGTCTGGCCCTGGCAACGCTGTTGGCCAAACGCCTGTTCAACGAAGACGAGCGCCAGGCGGGCAAGGTGGCCTCGGTGCTGGGAATTTCGTTTATTACCGAAGGCGCGATTCCGTTTGCGGCTAAAGATCCGCTGCGGGTGCTGCCCGCCTGCATTATTGGCTCAGCCGTGACCGGGGCGCTGTCCATGCTGTTTGGCTGCACCCTGCGGGCTCCCCACGGCGGCATCTTCGTGCTGGCGATTCCCAACGCGATTGGCAATGGTGGGTTATACGTGGTGGCGATTGCCGTGGGCACCCTGGTCACCGCCCTGGCCGTCACCCAGCTGAAGCGCTGGCAGCCCAAACCCCGCCCTCAGCCGGAGTCGGAAATGGTCTCCTCAGCCCATTAGAGCGTCCATTAGAGCGCAAGGCTCTGGTTTCCTGAAATTCAACACACTTAACCCCAGACCCGTACAGAGCTGGGGTTTTTTATATCTCGAGAGATAGGGAGGAGCGGGGAGGGGCTCGCTATGATCTAACCTTGATCACAGCGCGGTGTAGCCCTACGGGGACTCTGGATTGGGTGGTTGACCGGGCGGCTAGGGAGAAGAGATCACATGTTTCCTCACGAGCAGCAGGACAAAGCCCTGGTACTGAAGGGGTCCGTAGCGAGCCAAGACTCTGGAGTGAATAAGCCAGCCGACAGTCGGGTAATTTCGGGTAGTTCGGCTTCAGACAGCCCAACTTTAGACAGCCCAACTTCAGGCAACTCCTGGGCTCCAGACCGAGCCGCCACGGCATCGCTGCTGGGTCTGTTGAGTCAGGCGAATTTGCCCGAGGCTTTGCTGAATCAAGTCAGCCAGCAGTTAGCCCAGCTGGAGGATCATATCCAGACCCAGGCCCAGACGATCGAGCAGCTGCGTCAGGAGAGCCGCACCGACAGCTTGACCGGTCTGGCCAACCGCCGTGCCTACGACGAGAAGCTTCAGGCCGAGTGGACCCGAGCGATGCGCACAGGTCAGCCACTTGCCCTGATCAGTCTCGATGTCGATCACTTCAAGCGCTACAACGACTGCTATGGCCATATCCAGGGCGACCGTTGCCTCCAGGAGGTAGCCCTGGTTTTAAGAGAAGCAGTGCAACGGGGCGGCGACCTCGCCTGTCGGGTCGGGGGTGAGGAATTTATGATCGTATTGCCCGGCGCAACTGCCCATACCGCCAAGGCCCTAGCCGAGAAAATTCGCCTGGGTCTGGCCGCCAAAGCCCTGCGACACGAGCAGAACGAAGCCGCTCCCAGCGTCACCCTCAGCATTGGCGTGGGCCATATCGTCCCCCACCCGGCTGCCCATCCTGACCTGCTTTACCAGGCCGTAGATCGGGCTTTATACCGGGCCAAACAGCAGGGCCGCAACCAGATCAGTCTGGCTGAACCTGTTGAACTGCCTGAAGCGGATAGAGACACCAAAACCCTGGGCCTGCCGCTGCCTCGCCCAACTTCACAGGGAACTTCACAGGGGATAATCAACCTGCGGGCAAACCAGACAGCAGCGGATCGCAACCGTTCTGCCGCCGCCAAAGCCCGCTGGCATCGCCTGATCAGCCACCTCGCCACGAACTCCCGCTTCAGCCCGTTCAACCTGCGACAGGGGTTAGGGCCGGGGTTGGGACAAAACTTGCGACAGGGGTTGGGACAGAACTAAACTCGTTAGGCTATGGCTAGTCCACAGGCTATGACAGGTCCACCCATCTGCTTTTTGTCAGGCGCATCGGGGGTCAGCAAAACTACCCTGGTGCAAGCGCTGGCCGCTCGCTACCCGGAACCCAGCTGGGCGTTTCTCAACTTCGATAGCATCGGCGTTCCCACCCTGGAAACCATGATTGAGCTGGCAGGTTCTGGTGAGCGCTGGCAGACGCTGGCTACAGAAACCTGGATCGCCAAAATTGTGGCGGAATATCAGGATAGACGCTTGGTGGTGATCGAGGGGCAAACCAACCTGGACTGGATTAACGCGGCCTGCGACAAGTTTGACATCGACCGTTACCTAATTGTTCTGATCACCTGCGATTGGCCAATCATGCAGAAACGCTTGATCCAAGCGCGTCAGCAGCCGGAGCTAGTCACGCCAGAAATAAACCGTTGGGCCGCCTTCCTCTACCGGCAGGCCAAGCAGCAAAACTGGCCAATTGTCGATACTTCGCACCAGGCGTTGGCCGAGACGGTAGACGCTGTTTATACCTTGATCAGGCGGAATTTTGAGAGAACGTAGCGGTATAGCGAACATGCGGCTGTTGCATTAACAAGATGGAACTAGGGACGATATTGAAATATTAATTTACATAAAGCAATTTGATCTCGCCACAATATCAGTTCGACTGAATTTGAGCCCTAGAAATCTGAAAAATGTATCAGCTAAAACATTAATAAATGATATTAAACCCTGGATTCGGTTCAAATTTCAGAAAAGGCTGTCGCAATTTCTCGATTCATCTAAGTGGGCGCAAATCTTTGTAGGATGGTGGGGATTGGGGGCTACGCTCCCAACAGAGGACTTGCCCTTTGTACTCTGCTAAGACCCGCTGCGATTTAATCAAGCCCAGCTATTTAGAGAGTTAGATCAGAGTCAGACACCCCCAGCGAAGCTGGTGGCTTGATGAATGTGACCGCCCCAAGGGCGGATGGCTTTCGCTGAAGGTATCTGTGGGTTAATTAAAACCGTCCACTTTGGTCAGATGCTTCTTGCTCACGAATATAGCGGC
>JBJTUI010000470.1:0-8897 GCA_046080625.1 Elainella sp.
CTGGATGGGGCAGAGCTGAGTACGACCACAGCCAGCCGAGGTGCGATTGGCGATGTGATTATCAAAGCTTCAGAGCGCGTCACGGTTCAGGGCGTGGGCACTCCTAACCCAGAAGACCGATTCAGAAGAAGTTCAATCACGGCTGAGTTTTTTGGCAGGGGCAGCGGCAGCAGCGGCAGCATCAGGATTACCACACCTGTTTTGGAAGTCTTAAACGGAGCCCAGCTCAATGTCAACACCAATCGCGGCAGTGCCGGAACGATTCAGATTCTGGCTAGCGATCGCGTTACCTTTCGGGGCACAGGAACGGTCGGCAATAGCGTTGTGAGTAGCAATGCCCAGAGTGCGGTTACCGAAGGGGGAACCAACCTCAGTAGCGGCGGCAATCTTGAAATCAACACGCCGGTTTTAGAAGTTTTAGATGGGGCCAGATTGCTCGTCAGCACTTTTGCCCAAGGAAACGCGGGCGATATTCGGATTACGGCTGACCGGATGGTTGTCCGGGGCGTTAGCCCAGAAGGGTTGAATAGCCTCGTTTTAAGTACCGTCGATCCCAGAGGTCGGGGCAACGGCGGCAATATCGAAATCAATGCCTCGATTCTGGAGGTGCGAGGGGGAGCAGAAATTGCCGTGAGTACAGAAGGACGAGGAAACGCAGGCAGTCTGGTAATTGGAGGGCAGCGGCCCTCTGACCGGGTTGTGTTGACCAATCGCGGCAGCCTTTCGGCGCGTTCTACCAGCGAGGGAGCAGCGGGCAACCTCACGGTGAACAGTCGCGATCTGATTTTGAGAAACAATTCAACTATCACGGCCACCAATCAAGCCAGTCAGGGTGGGAATATTCGCCTGGGTAATTCAAGCCGATTGCTGATCGACGACAGCGAAATTTCTGCTTCGACCCAAACGGGACAGGCGGGAAGCCTCAGGTTGAATGCCAGGGAGATCCAGATCGAGAATAGCGGACGCTTAGCTGTAGAAGCTATCGCCGGGGGCACGGCGGGCAGCTTGAATATCCGCACCGCTCAACTGGGCCTGCAAAATCGAGGACAAATTAGCGTCAGCAGCCGCGCCAGGGGAGCAGCCGGGAGTTTAGAAATTACAGCCCAGCAGATCGATCAACAGTCGCTCTCGCATCACTGCCGAAACCGCAGCGGGTGCAGGCGGAGATATGGCGCTGCAAATTGCCGATAGGCTCAGGCTCGATGGCAACAGCGTGATTTCTGCCTCAACGCTCAGCGGGGAAGGCGGCAACCTGACCGTGAATCAGGACCGCAGCCCGGCTGAGGCGGTGATACTGAACCAGAGTCAAATCACGACTGAGGCCAGGGGGCGAGGCAATGCTGGAACGCTCAGGCTCAATACCAGACGGCTGGCGGTCGAGGGGGAAGCAGCGGCGATCTCGGCTTCTACGGGTTCGGGCAGCGGCGGCGGGGTAAACCTCCGGTTAGAGAGCCTAGAAATTGACGCGGGTGAGATCACGGCTTCCACGCAGGCGGGGCAGGCAGGTAACGTGCGAGTCAACGCGGCTGAATCGGTCAGCCTCACGAACCGGGGTCGAATCGCGGTAGAGGCAACTGGCAGCGGCAGGGCGGGCAATCTGGCAATCGAGACGGACAGACTCAGCTTGACGGAGGCCACCGCAACCGTGAGCAGTCGGCGGGGACAAGCGGGTAACTTAACGGTTGCAGCTGAATCGGTGCAGCTCGACCGGGGACAAGTGACAGCTGAAACAGCGGAGAGCGGTAGGAACGCTGGCGCTAACATCAGGCTGAATGGTTTGGAAACTTTGGCACTGCGAAACGGCAGCCAGATCTCGGCGAATGCCAGGGGTGATGCAAATGGCGGTAACGTTACAATTGGCTCCAATTTTATCTTTGCTCGACCTACAGAAGATAGCAACATTCGAGCCAACGCCATCGGCGGCAACGGTGGTAATATTGCGATCACGGCAGACGGTCTGTTTGGTATACAGCCTGCCGATACGCCAATCAGCGGCATCAGCGATATCACAGCCAGCTCCGAGCGAGGCATCCAGGGTGACGTTGAGATCAATGCCCCCAATACCAATCCGGCTCAAGGGCTAGAATTCTCGGACGCGCCGCCCGAAGCCGTGCCGCTGGCCCAGGAATGCGCTCCCACCAGGGATCTGGCGCGCCGCAGCTCCTTCGTCGTGGTGGGACGCGGAGGGTTGCCGCCCTCGCCCTACGAATCCCTGGGCAGTGAAGATACCTGGCAAGACTGGCGGCTGGGAGAAGTAGCACCGCAGCGGTCTGGCAGTCCGCCTCTCGCCAGTACTGTTGCCCCCGCATCGCCCGACCTGACCGAAGCCCAGGGCTGGGTGCAGAATAGGGCAGGGCAAATTGAGCTGGTGGCTACCGCTGCTCCCCAGACGCCTGCGCTATCTCACCCCAACTGCGCCGCGATTTCTGATGGGGAATTAGGGGCTACATTAGGGGCTACACCGGGACAAGCGGGAGAGGTGGCACCGTGAGCAAGAGCAAGAGGTGGAAATTTTGGTTGTTGGGCTGTTTCGGGCTGATGATGGCGTTCTGCCTGCATTTGTTTTTGCCCACTGGGGTTCGGGGCTCCGATAGCGCTCATTTAATGGGGCAAACCTGGGGCCAACAGAGCTTGATGCAGCAGGGGCGGCAGCAGTACCAATCGGGGCAGTTTTATCCCGCCTCCCAGAGTTTAGAGCAGGCGGTTCGCAGCTACGCGGCCCAAAACGATGGCTTGAATCAGGCGATTGCCTTGACCTATCTGGCCCTCAGCTATCAGCAGCTCGGTCAACTGCCGCTGGCCCAAACTGCAATTGGCCAAAGTTTGGCGCTGGTGCCGCCGATGGAGGGGAGCACAGTGCAGCAGCAGATCCGGGCTCAGGCGCTGACGGCCCAGGGACAAATTCAGCTGCAAAGCGGGCAGTCGGAGCAGACGCTAGAGAGCTGGCAACAGGCCCAGGCCGATTATCAAACCCTGGGCGACCGGGTGGGCGAATTGGGAGTGCAGATCAACCAGATCCAGGCTCTGCGGGCGGTTGGTTTTTACCGCTGGGCCGAAAAGCAGCGGCAGGAATTGACGGCTCAGCTCAGCCAGTCCACCGACCCGGCCCTGCAAATTCTGGGCTGGCGCAGTCTGGGAAATTTGCTGCGAACGGTGGGCCAGCTAGAAGCGGCTCAAGCGGCGCTGGAAACCAGCTGGCAGATCGCCCAGCGTCAGGGCAGCGAGGCAGACCAAGCCGCCGTTTTGCTAAGTTTGGGCAACATCCAGGCTGCTCTAGGCGACCAGCAGTTCAACCAAACGCTGTCGCGTTCCCCCAGCTATTGCCCGGTTGAGGAACCACCTGAAGCAGCCCTGCCCTTCTACGCGGCAGCCCTGGACTATTATCAGCAGAGCGCCCATATGGCCACCAGTGGGACAAAGCTCAAGGCCAAACTGAATGCGCTCAATCTCCAGCTAAAACTGCATCAGCTAGTAGCACCAGAGCAGTTAGACCAGATTCAAGCCGAGCTAGACAACCTGCCGCCGGGTCGTTCTACGATCTATACCAGAATCAGTTTCGCCAAAAGTTTCTTCTGCGATTCCCAGGCGCGGGCCGTTGCCCCAGTCCAGATCCGGGTGGCGGTAAACCAGATTCTAGAACCGGCGATTCAGCAGGCGATCGCCCTACAAGACCAGCGCGCCTACGCCTACGGGCTGGGCAGCAGGGGACAGTTCGCAGAGCTGTTGGGCGATTTGTCGTCGGCTCAGCAGCAGACCTCCCAGGCTCTGGAGGTGGCCCAGCAAATTTCAGCCGCCGATATTGCCTACCAGTGGGAGTGGCAGCTCGCTCGCCTGCTGCGGCAGTCTGGCGATATTCCAGCCGCCCTCACCTATTATGAGGCCGCTTTTGATACGCTCAAGCAGCTGCGCAGCGATCTCACGGCACTCAATACCGATTTACAGTTTTCGTTCCGCGAAACCGTCGAGCCGTTTCACCGCGAATATGCCGATCTGCTGTTGCGTCAACCGGATCAGGCCAACCTGGAACAGGCCAGAGCCGTGATTGAAGCGCTGCAATTGGCCGAGCTCGATGACTTCTTCCGAGATGCCTGCTCTGACGCCCAGCCGGAACTGCTGGACAAAATTGCCGACCAGCAGGACGCCACCGCCGCGATTATCTATCCAATTCTGCTGAGCGACCGGCTGGAAATTATCCTGAAGCTGCCAGGGCAGGCAGCCCTCCAGCACTACGTGACGCCCGAGTCCGAGCCGACGATCGCCGCTGTTCTGCAAACCCTACGCGCCCAGTTGGAGGAGCCATTTACGCTGGAAACCGTTAAACAGCCTGCCAAGCAGGTTTACGACTGGCTGATTGCGCCGATTCAACCCGCCCTCGCAGCCAGCTCGATCCAAACTCTGGTGTTTGTCCTGGATGGCAACCTGCGCAATATCCCGATTGCGGCCCTGTTTGACGGCGAGCAATACCTGATCAAAAAATACGCGGTAGCCGTGACGACTGGCCTCCAGTTGCTCGATCCCAGAGCGCTGCAGGCGATTCGGCCCAGGCTGCTGGCGGGCGGTCTGGTGCAGCCCAATGCGGCCTTGGCGGCTGGGTTTGAGCCTTTGCCCAATGTTCCCGAGGAGCTGGCAGCCGTTCAGTCGATCGTTCCCAGGAGCATTCAGCTGCTGAACGAACGGTTTACCAAAACCGAGATCGGTAAAACCATTCAGGCTCAGCCCGTCTCGATTGTGCATTTAGCAACGCACGGTCGCTACAGCTCTAACCTAGCCGATACCTATATCCTGGCCTACGATACTCGGGTCAATGTCAACGAGCTGCAGCTACTGCTGCAAAACCGGAGCGCTAGCGATTTGACGGCGATTGAACTCCTCGTCCTCAGCGCCTGCGATACGGCCAAGGGCGACGAGCGAGCGACGCTGGGCATGGCTGGGATTGCGGTGCGGTCTGGGGCGAGGAGCACCCTGGCTTCGCTCTGGAAAGCGGACGACAGGGCCACAGCCGAGTTGATTAGAGAATTTTATCGCCAATTGTTCAGCCACAGCGGGGTGACAAACCGAGCAACTGCGCTGCGAAATGCCCAGATATCGCTTCTGGAAAATCCCGAATTTCAGCACCCACGCAACTGGGCCGCCTTCATTTTGCTGGGCAACTGGCTCTAATTCTGGCAAAAACCCCAGCAGATCAGAGCAGAATGCTAGAATTGAACCTACGGCACCCGCTTTCAGTCTTTGCGCCCCTGCCTGGCAATTTATTTGCGCTCCCAGATTCCTGACCGGAATCGACCTGTTCAGATCAGCCTAAGACTGACGCCGATATTGGCGAAGGCCGATAGTTTTGGAGTTTTCATGTCTTTTTCTACCCTCGGTCTTTCCGATGCTCTCCTGCGGGCTGTGCAGGAGCGGGGCTATACCACGCCCACCCCAATTCAAACCCAGGCGATCCCGGCTGTGCTGGCGGGCGGAGATCTGCTGGCAGCGGCCCAGACCGGAACCGGCAAAACGGCGGGCTTTACGCTGCCGATTCTCCAGCGGCTGGCGACCCAAACCCATCACAAATCTGAGGCAAAGGCAGACTCCCCGCCCGGATCAACCCAGCCTGGACGGCCCGTGAAGCGAGTTGTATCTGCCCAGCGGAGCCCGGTTCGCGCCCTGATCCTGACGCCGACTCGCGAACTGGCGGCCCAGGTGGAGACGAGCGTGCGCGACTACGGCAAATACCTCGACCTCAGCTCGATCACGATTTTTGGCGGGGTGGCAATGCAGCCCCAGATTCGGCAGCTGCGGGGCCGGGTGGATATTTTGGTGGCCACGCCGGGACGCCTGCTCGACCACGTGCAGCAGGGCACGGTCGATCTCTCCCACGTAGAAATTCTGGTGCTGGACGAAGCCGACCGGATGCTGGACATGGGTTTCATCAAAGACATCCGCCGGATTCTGGATCTGCTGCCTCGACACCGGCAGAACCTGCTGTTTTCCGCCACCTTTTCGGACGAGCTGAAGCAGCTGGCGGCCAGTTTCTTGCAGGAGCCGACCTTAATCGAAACGGCCCGTCGCAACGCTACTGCCGATACGGTGGCCCAGAAGGTCTACCGCGTCGATCGGGAGCGCAAGCGCCAGCTGCTGGTGCATTTGATTCAGCAGCACAACTGGTATCAGGTGCTGGTGTTTACCCGCACCAAGCACGGGGCCGACCGGCTGGTGAAACAGCTGGGCCACGACCGCATCCAGGCTCTGGCGATCCACGGCAACAAAAGTCAGGCGGCCCGCACTCGGGCTCTGGCCAAATTCAAGGAAGGCAGCCTGCAGGTGCTGGTCGCGACCGACATTGCCGCCCGAGGGTTGGACATCAGCGAACTGCCCCACGTGGTCAACTTTGATCTGCCCAACGTGCCGGAAGACTACGTCCACCGAATTGGCCGCACCGGACGGGCCGGAATTGCGGGCGAGGCGATTTCGCTGGTCTGCGTGGATGAACACAAGCTGCTCAGGGATATCGAAACCCTGATCAAGCAGTCCCTGCCCCAGGAATTCGTTTCCGGCTTCGAACCCGACCCCACCATTGCACCCCAGCCGATTCCGAACGGGCGCAACCAGGCCCAGCGCTCCCAGGGCCGTCCCGGTAGATCAGGCCAGTCCGGCAGATCCGGCAGCAGGCCAGATGGCAGACCAGACAGTAGGCCAGAGCATCAGCGCTCGGAGCACAAGCGGTCATCCCAACGCCAAGACAAACGCCGCCCCGGTTCGCATTCGTTGCCTAAGTAAACTACCCAAGCAGACGGCCCAAGTAGACAGCCCAAATAGACGGCCCAGGTAAACGGGTAGCAGCAGTTCCGCACTTCTGACTTCCCTTGCCCCAGAACAGGAGAAGGGTCGGGGAGGGGAGCAACGGCGATGCCTACCGATCCACTAGGCTGGAGCAATCAGCTTGGCCTCGCTGCTGAGGCCCAAAACTGCTGCTTCGATCTGAGCCGCATCCAGGTCGTGGCCGATGATCACCAGGCGGGTTTGGCGCGGTTCATCGGGCTGCCAGAGCCGGTCATAGAAAGAGTCAAACCTCTGACCGACGCCTTGCAGAACCAAGCGCATCGCTTTGTTAGGAACCTGCACGAACCCCTTGATCCGGTAGATTTCCTGCTGCTGCACCAGGTCTTTCAGGCCAGCGATCAGGGTATCGGGGTCAAACGCGGCTGGGCTGACGATTTGCACGGCGCTGATGTCGTCATCGTGGTCGTGCTCCTCCTCCTGGTCGTGGTGGCTGGGGCGGTGCTCCAGGTTGTCTTCCACGGCGGCGTTGAAGCCCAGCAGAACCTCGGGGCTGATTTCCCCCTGGTGACAGGGCACCACCTTGACGCCGGTCGGCAGCTGCTGCTCTAACCAGGTCTGTACCCGTAGCTGGGTGGCGGCGTCGGCCTGATCAACTTTGGTCAACAGCACCAGATCGGCACAGGCCAGCTGGTCTTCAAACAGTTCTTCAATCGGGGTTTCATGTTCCAAGCTATCGTCCGCCTGACGCTGGGCCTCCAGGGCGTCCAGATCGCCGACAAACTGACCGGCAGCCAGAGCGGCGCAGTCTACCACCGTCACCACGCCATCTACGGTTGCGCCCGTGCGGATTTCTGGCCAGCGAAACGCTTGCACCAGCGGTTTGGGCAGGGCGAGGCCCGAGGTTTCAATCACAATGCAGTCGAGCTGGTCGCGGCGTTTGAGCAATTCCTGCATCGTGGGCAGAAACTCCTCCTGCACGGTGCAGCAGAGGCAGCCGTTTGTGAGTTCGACGATATTGCTTGCGGTACTGTTGCTTGCGGTACTGTTGCCTGAGGTACTGTTGCCTGAGGTACTGTTGCCTGAATTGCTGCTCGAAACATCTCCCTCCTCGTCGTCGCAGACCTGACAGGAGCGCAACAGGTCGCCGTCGATGCCAATTTCGCCAAACTCATTCACCAACACCGCAATCCGGCGGCCCTGGTTATTTTGCAGGAGATGGCGCACCAGGGTGGTTTTGCCTGCGCCCAGAAACCCGGTTACAACCGTCACAGGAATTTTATGCATCGCAATCAGGAAAATCCGTTTGTGAAATTGGCCAGCCTAAACTATATCACCGAACTTCCAGGAATGTTGGCGGCGCACTCAGGCTACAGATTGTGCTTTTGGGTTGCTTGAACTGCTTGGGCGCTTCAGCCAGGTGCTTTAGCTCACCAAGCGCTTGAGGCCGGGAATTCTCGCTAGCACCAGGTAGTGCCACTCTGGAGTCAGGGTTGTTGAGGTTGCTGAGTATCCCAGCCTCAAAGACGCCGTTCAAACAAGGTTGAAACTAGATAGGCGCGCAGGCCGAACAGACAAGCTTCATCAACTGCTCATAAAGTTGGGGCTGTTTCACCCGGATCCAAGGAGGTCGGAGCGAAAACCTTAAATAACTGAAATTGTGTGTGTACCCTGTTTTTGCTGAAGGAGTAAGTCATGCTGACTGCCATAAGCCGCGTTATTCGTGCACTGAGACGTTGGCTGCTTAATTCCCCTGCCACGCCTCAACTGCCACCAGCCCGCAGTCGCTTCACGCCCAGCCAGTCAGCCACCGAAAGAGCACTACCGCAGCTGAAACAGTCTAATCGTCAGCCTGCCCATGCTACCAGCCCGGTTCAAGCCAGCACAACTAAACTGATCGCCCAGGAGGCACCGGCAAGCAACGGGACTCGGCCCGCTGCGGTCCCTGCGGCGCCAACCGCTCCACCAGAGCTACTGCCGCTTAAGGCTGCTGACCTTGAAGGACTGGCTGCGCCACAATCGAGTCTTGACTCTACGCGGATGCGAGTAGAGCTAGCAGAGGCTGAGCCAGAACTGCTGGAAATTACCCAGGACAAAGCCGAGCCTGTATCCTTTGCTGCTGAACCTGCTCCTGA
>JBJTUI010000471.1:0-4979 GCA_046080625.1 Elainella sp.
CGACCAGCTGCTGACCCAGGAGTTCTACGGCATTGCCCTGCCCAAAGACTCGCCCAACCTGGAAAAGGTCAACACTGGCCTCAAGACCATTATTGATAACGGAAAATACGCCGAGATCTACAAAAAATGGTTCAACGCCGAACCGCCTACCCTACCCGAAACGGCGCTCTAATCCCTGTTCTGGCCCCTATTCTGGTCCCTGTTCTGGCCCCTATTCTGAACTGTCTCTCGATTGGATGCCGCAAGGTGCCGTAGTCGGGGGCCAGTCCGGGTCTAGTCCGGGTCTAGTCCGGGGGCCAGTTCGGGGCCAGAGTACCGCCCTTCCCCTTATCAAAAAGCCCCTATGGAAATCATCCTGAATGCCCTGCCGACGCTGCTGCAAGGAGCCGTGGTCACGGTTGTACTGACGGCCATCGCCACAGTGCTGGGCATGGCCCTGGGTTCGTTGATTGGTATTGCTCGTCTGTCTAGGTTCACGCCCCTGCGGATTGCGTCCCGCATCTATGTAGACTTCTTTCGCGGAACGCCGCTGCTGGTCCAGCTGTTCATGATTTACTTTGGCCTCCCGGCCCTGATTCGCGGAGCGGGGCTGACCCTCACTTTCAGCCGTGAGGTGGCCGCTATTCTGGCCCTCACCCTCAACAGTGCCGCCTATATCGCCGAGATTGTCCGGGGCGCGATCCAGTCGATTGAGCGGGGGCAGCACGAAGCGTCGGAGTCGCTGGGGCTGGGGTCATCCCAAACCATGCAGTACGTGATTTTTCCCCAGGCGTTTCGCCGGATGATTCCGCCTTTGGGCAACGAGTTTATTACCTTGCTAAAAGACACCAGTCTGGTAGCCGTGATTGGCTTTGAAGAATTGTTTCGCCGGGGCCAGCTGATCGTGGCCACCAATTTCCGGCCCTTCGAGATCTACGCGGGCGTGGCGCTGGTCTACCTGGTGCTGACGCTGCTCTCCTCCCAGGCGTTTGGGCTGTTGGAGCGCTGGATGAATCCGCTGGAGCGAGCCCGGCGGGCTCCGGTTCCCCGCGAGGGATAGGCGCACTGCAAAGCAATCGCAGAGCAGCCATGGAGAAAGGAAGAGAGAAAGCTAAAATTTAATCTGCTCGTGCCGATTAAATCAACGTTTAACTATGACTCATTCCACCGATGTTGCCACCCTGGTGCGCTGGATGGCAGCAGACTTTAGCAATCAGGAGCAGGCGATCGAAAACCCGCCCTTCTACGCCCATATTCGCGTCTGCATGCGGCCTCTGCCCTACGAGCTGCTGTCGGGAGCCAGCCTGTTTCTCGAACAAGCCTACGACTACCTGCTGCAATCGCCCTACCGCCTGCGAGTTCTGAGGTTTACCCCCCAGGAAGATCACATTGCCCTGGAAAACTACCAGGTGAAGGACGAGGCCGAGTTTTACGGCGCGGCCCGCAACCGGGATCTGCTGCAAAAGCTGACCACCGACCGAATCGAAAAGATGCCCGGCTGCGATATGCGGGTAGACTGGACGGGCCAAAGCTTCAAGGGCCGAGTTGAGGGCAAATCCTGTCTGGTGGTGCGGAACGGCAAAACCACCTACCTGGACAACGAATTTGAGGTAGACCCCGACAAAATGCTCAGCCTCGACCGGGGCCGCGATCCGGAAACCGATGAGCGGGTCTGGGGCTCAATTGCTGGCCCGTTCCATTTTGTTCGCCGCACCAGCTTTGCCGATGAAGTCAAGCTGGCCTAGCGCCAGAGCGTCATCCGGTAGCTTAAATCACAGCGCTACATCTGGGTAGTTCAGGTCTGCTGGGTAGCGAATGCTGCTTTTAGAAACCGGGCGCTGCAACCAAATTAGGAACGCTTGCACTAGCCCTTGCACTAGCCTACCGACGCCAGTTAGCCGCCAATCCTGCTCCAGGTGATTGCGCTAGTCAGACAATTGAATTATTATCTCTACTGAGATTTGGAACAGAGTTTAGGCCGTGACAGTATCCTGAGATACAGCTTTCCACCTGTTCTGGTGCTATTCCCCTAGGGAGATCTGTATCAATTGCGCGCTGGTTCTGCTAAAGTTCGAGACAATCTGGGGTGAAAGCTCTGGACAGTTTGAGACTAGAAGTTCGAAATCAAAGTTCAAAATCAGGAAGAGTCAAGATTAAGCAGTCCGAGATTAAGCAGGTGGGTGCAAATATAGGACGGTGGGGGTTTGGGGGCGCAGCCCCCAAAAGAGGGCAAGCCCTCCATACTCCCCTAAAGCCATCTTCAATTTAATCAAGCCCAGCTACTTAAGCAGTTCGAGATTAATCCGAGATCAAAAAGCCCGAGATTCGCAAGGTTCAAGATTAGGAATTTAAGATCCCTTTACCCGGCTATTGTTCTGGTTGGCTAGGTTCCAACTGTTGCTTGATTGAGCTGATCAGCTCTAGTCCTCAACCCACCCTTAGACCTTAACGCGATGCAGACCGTCCCCACTCCGGTTGGGGGCACAAATCAGTTAACCCGAAGTCTGGTACTTCTGGCTGGTACTTCTAGATGGAGTCCTTCGCGATGGATTCTTGGTCAGACTACTACAACCGTCGAGTCACCAACCACTTGACGACCTATCAGGAGGAGCAGCGCCTCTATGACCATCTGCTGGCCTGTGTTCGGGTTGAATCACCCGAAGACCTGCTGGCCCGCTTTCGGATGCTGTTCATCAGTGGCAACGGCTATGCGGATTATCAGATCTGGGAATGCCTCAAGCGGATTGTGGCCTCGCCCTTTGTCGAAAAAGACTTTAAGTTTATTCTCAACCGCAGCTCCCATATTTTCATCAACCACTGGCTGATGCAGCCCCGTCTGCATAGCGCCATTCCCGAGTTGGTGGCCCTGTTTGACCTGGATGGACCCAGCGGCCAGCGTTCCCGCACCAGCCAGCGCCTGCGCGAGCTGCTCCAGCAGTTTCGGGAAACCGAGCAATATCTGGCCCTGAAGCGGCTGGCCCATGTGGTGGGGCAAGCGCCAGAGTGGGGCACGGGTGGCCAGAAGCCCCTCGGCACTTTGATTCGGCGCTATCCCTGTCTCTATAAATACAACCTGCTGACCAGCGACAGCACCGATGAGCAATATCGCCGGGTGCGGCAGATTCGGCGGCAGGTGCAGCGGCAGTTTGAGCAGGAGCTGTCCCAATATGCCACCCACAAGCTGCTCAGCGGCGGTCTCAACCCGG
The DNA here is from genome assembly GCA_046080625.1 of Elainella sp. Lineage (GTDB taxonomy): Bacteria > Cyanobacteriota > Cyanobacteriia > Elainellales > Elainellaceae > Elainella. The sequence continues at coordinate 3,186 of JBJTUI010000471.1, forward strand.
AGCAGGCCCGCAACAGCCGCTCGTTCAAAAATCCGACCCTGCTGAGCGACAGCCACCTCGACCGGGCGCTACATCAGTTTGGCGGCAAGGTAGATGGCTCTAACACCTACCGCGATCTGGCTCAGCGATTTATCACCTATAGCAGCCACCCCTGCCTCTACCGCGACTTCAAGCGCGATCTGCACGACTATTTGGTCAGCTCAATCGACTCAAAGTACGGTAAAGGACAGTTTAATCAGCGCCTTTATCAGCAGCTGCGGGCAATTTTAGCGGATCACGACGATCACCCGCTCAGCGATGTGCTGCTGATTGGCACCTGTCGCCGCCTGCTGAATTTTCTGGTGGTCGAAAGCCTCCAGCAGCCGAACCACGCGACGTTCGTCGATCTGACCGGCAATCTCGGGATTACCACCACAATTGGGCTGCTGCTGAAAATTGTCCTGGTCTGCCGTAAAGTCAAGCCCTATTTAGAAAAACAATTCTCAATTTTGTTTAAGCATTATGAAACTTGTAGCCGCGATAGCGTGATCTGGCTAGTTGATTCGCTTGAGAACCTGAATGTGGCCTTTAGTATTAACTTTGGCAGTCTTAGTCTATAGTTAGAAGATTGACCGCTCTCACAGGCTATCGTAATCCTATGAGCCAACTTTCTCGTCGCGCCTTGCTTCGCTCAGCCAGTGCTGCCGCAGTAGCAGCAGTCAGCCTTCCCGCGCTGAATCGTGTTGCCACAGCGGCCCAGGTTCTGATCCAGCGGCCCCGCTCTCGCAACGCAGGCTTCTACCAATTTACGCTGGGCAGCTTTGAAATGATCTCGATCAGCGATGGCGTGCTGTCGGTCCCGGCTTCGGTGTTTGCAGGCAATGCGCCTGCCGACCAGTTTGCTGAAGTGCTGCGCCAAGGCTTTGAATCCGAAACGCTGACGCCCGACTGCAACGTGCTCTACGTCAACACGGGCCAAAACAAGGTGCTGATCGACACGGGCAGCGGCACGGCCATGGGGGCCACGGCGGGCAAGCTGCTGGAAAACCTCCAGGCTGCTGGCCTCATGCCTGCTGAAATCGATAGCGTGATTCTTACCCATGCCCACGGCGATCACGTCGGCGGTCTGCTTGACGCCAGCGGTAATCCAATCTTTGCTAACGCTCAGTTCTACATCAGCCGCGCCGAATACGAATTCTGGATGCAGCCGCAGGTGAGTTTGCCCAAAATCGGCGTTAGCGCCGAGATGCAGCAGGGCATGATCAGCACGGCCAAAAAGCAGCTCAGCGGTATCCAGAACCGTCTCACTCAGTTCGAGGTGAATCAGCCCATTTTGCCCGGCTTTACCGCAATTGAGGCATTCGGCCATACGCCTGGGCAGGTAGCCATTCGCATTACCTCTGGCGATACCAGTTTAACTCACACTGCCGACGTGGTGCATACTCGCCACATTAACCTCTGGCATCCTGAATGGCAGCCGATTTTTGACGCCGACCCCGATCTGGCGGTTGAAACTCGCAAACGCATTCTCCAGCAAGTCTCAGACAGCCGCGAGCTGATGTTTGCCTACCATTTCCCCTACCCAGGACTGGGTCACATCCGCCCCCGCGCAGAAGGCGGCTACGGTTGGGAGTCGGTGAACTGGAAGTTTGAGCCATAGTTCTGCTTTTGGGCGCTCGAGTTATGGTTAGATCTGGTGTATGAGAAAAAGGAGAAAAAAAGGCGTATCCTGCTGAATAAGACAAAAAAGCTCAGACCAGGAATACACCATGAATAACGATAACCTGATTGAATTCAAAACACCAGAAACCACAG
>JBJTUI010000472.1:0-3167 GCA_046080625.1 Elainella sp.
CTTCCCCTAGCTCTGAGAGCGGCGTTATACTCAGACCAGTTGCGGATGTGGTAGTCAGGTTTCATGGCAGGTTTTGGTTGTGGTGATTAGAACTTACCATGCCTCCCCACCTCCGCAACCCCTCTTCATGCAACAAAGCCTAAGGATATATCCCCCACCCGTTGGAATGAAGCAGACTAGCTTGCAAGATCAGTCAATGGCTGGCGAACAACACAATCTGCACATCTCACGATCGGTAATGGGGTGTTAGTGTTTGAATTTAATTCAAGAACCACAATCACTAAAAATGGCAGCATGATTGTTAGAAAATTGTGAGGTTTAGAATCTCTACAGGTTTCAGCTCCATAACCTCTAATCAAAGAATCAAAAAGAATTCCGCAGCCAATGGCTGATAGCTTGGGTTGAGACAGAAGATTTGTATCGGTCTGTTCCAGGGATTGCTATAACAAATTGTGCAATCACAAGCAAACTGGAGGAAATCAAGATGCAGACCTTTCGCGTGGGGATTGCAGGGCCGGTCGGGTCCGGGAAGACGGCGCTGGTCAACGTGCTCTGCCAGAGCTTGCGAGACGAGCTGAATCTGGCGGTAGTTACCAACGATATTTACACCCAGGAAGACGCTCAGTTTTTGGTGCGCAACCAGGCGTTGGAGCAGGAGCGGATTATTGGCGTCGAAACCGGCGGCTGTCCCCACACGGCGATCCGGGAAGATGCCTCGATCAATTTGGTAGCGATTGAGCAGCTGGAGCGCAAATTCCAGCCCGACCTAGTTTTTGTGGAAAGCGGCGGCGATAATCTGGCTTCGACCTTTAGCCCCGAACTGGCTGACCTGACGATTTATGTGATCGACGTGGCGGCAGGCGACAAGATTCCCCGCAAGGGCGGGCCGGGGATCACCAAATCGGATCTGCTGGTGATCAACAAAATCGACCTCGCGCCGATGGTCGGGGCAGATTTGGCCGTAATGGAGCGCGATGCTCGCAAAATGCGGGGTGAGAAGCCGTTTGCCTTCACCAACCTTAAAACTCGGCAGGGGTTAGAGCGGGTGATCGAGCTGATTCGGCTGCATATGGGATAGCACACCGCAATATCTTGATTTAGTCAAGGCTGGTGTAATATCATTCAGCCGATATCACTAAGAATTGAAACGATTGGCTTAGGTTTATCAATCTCCGCAAAAATGTACCTTAAGATACATTTTCCATCCTTCTCCGAGCATAGCATCGCGAAATGGAGATTCTGTACTCTATGATCCCTCTCCTAAGGAGCATTTGGTTCGATGGCAAGGCAATTTAATCGACGGAAATTTTTGCTGTACGGTTCTGCAACTTTGGGAACCAGCATTTTGTTAAAGGCTTGTGGAAGTACGACAACGACTTCGACAACCACAGAGTCTCCTGCCGCAGAATCTTCTCCCACCGCAGCTTCACCAGCAGCAGCAAGTGGCGATGCGATCAAGGTCGGCATTCTGCACTCACTCAGCGGCACAATGGCCATCTCTGAAAATAGCGTAGTGGATTCCACCGAGCTGGCGATCGAAGAGATCAACAAGGCGGGCGGCATTGGCGGCAAGCAGATTGTCGCAATCAAAGAAGACGGTGCATCTGACTGGCCTACCTTTGCGGAGAAAGCCCGCAAGCTGATCGACGAAGACCAGGTCGTGGTGATTTTTGGCTGCTGGACTTCAGCCAGCCGCAAGGCCGTGCTGCCGGTGTTTGAAGAGAAGAACCACATGCTCTACTACCCGGTGCAGTATGAAGGGCAGGAATGCTCGAAAAACATTTTCTACACGGGTGCCGCTCCTAACCAGCAGATCGAGCCTTCGGTGGAATGGCTGCTGAAAGAAAAGGGTAAAGAGTTCTACCTGGTTGGCTCAGACTACGTTTTCCCCCGCACGGCCAACACAATCATCAAGGCTCAACTGGAGGCCAAAGGCGGTACTGTGGTGGGTGAAGACTACCTGCCCCTGGGCAGCACCGAAGTCACGCCAATCATTGCCAAAATTCGTTCGGCTCTGCCCAACGGCGGTGTAATCTACAACACGATGAACGGCGACAGCAACGTGGCGCTGTTTAAGCAAATGCAGGGTGCGGGTCTGACGCCCGACAAATATCCGGTGATGTCCGTCAGTATTGCCGAGGAAGAAGTCAAGGCGATTGGTACCGAATTCCTCAAGGGTCACTTGGCCGCCTGGAACTACTTCCAAACCGTGGAAAGCCCAGAGAACACCAAATATGTGGAAGCCTTCAAGGCCAAGTTTGGTCAAGACCGGGTGACAAACGACCCGATGGAAGCCGCCTATATTTCGGTCAATATCTGGAAGCAGGCGGTTGAGAAGGCGGGTGCCCCCGGAACCCCGAGCGATCTGGAAGCGGTGCGTCAGGCCGCCTATGGCCAGAAGTTTGCGGCTCCGGAAGGCCCGGTGACGATGAACAACAACCACCACCTGTCTAAAACCGTGCGGATTGGCGAGGTGCGGGATGACGGGCTGTTCGATATCGTCTACGAAACGCCGGGTCCAGTTGATCCGCTGCCCTGGAACCAGTTTGTGGCAGACACCAAAGGCTTCTCCTGCGATTGGACTAAGACGGGCGTAGACAACCCCGGCAAATTCAAGGGCACCTGAGGTTAAGCCCGGTCTGCTTGCTGAATACAAGGCAGCATTGCTAGCTCGAAGGCAATCATGAAAGCCAGCTAGAGAGGTGAAGTCAGGCAAACCAGTTGATGGCTGTTTGCTATGTCTTTGCCTCTTCTGCTCTGGCAGCAGTTCCTTTACGCAACTGCATCCGAGAATATTAAAAATTTCGAAGCTGCCGCTGGTTGCGATCTAAACCGTATCATTTGTTACTAATCACCTTGGCGAAAGTTTGCCTTAATACAGCTTGCCTTGATGCAAACGTTGGCTTGAGTTGAAGCGGCTTTTCGGTAGGGCCGCAGCCATCAACTGCTGTTCGATCAGCCAGAATCCGGTTTGACTAGCGGCAGGTTTATCCATCAGTAAAGTTATCCATCAGTAAAGTTAACCTAATTGACTAAGTTAACGGGACATCTTTTTGGTTTGCTCCCCTAGATTCGCTTTCCAAAGGTAACTTCTTTAACAAGGTAGGAACGCTTGACAGCACTTCTAGACGGTATTTTCAACGGGCTTAGCGTCGGTTCAGTCCTGC
>JBJTUI010000473.1:0-9961 GCA_046080625.1 Elainella sp.
AGGTGGGCGGAACGCTGGTGCGAGTAACATTACCTTATACTCAAGAAATCTGAGCGTAGATCTGATTTGAATTGGCTGGCAATCCTGGCCATAAGTCAGCAGAACCGCGGGAGATCTAATAATGCATACTATCCTGAAAACATTGTCGATTCCACTTTTGTTCGGTCTGGCGCTGTCGGCTAGCATCGGTGCGCCTATCGCTCGGGCCAATTCGCTGTTTGATCGGATTGGCGATTCGGTAGATAATGCTGTAGAGGCAACGGGTGATGCGGTTGATCAAACTGCGGATGATATAGGTAATGCGGTTGGTGACGGGGTAGACGACGGAGCAAATGCAGTTGATAATGCCGCAGACGACACGGCGGACTGGGTAGACAACGCTGCCGACGATACCGCAGGTGCCGCAGACGACACGGCAGATTGGGTAGATAACGCTGCTGATGATACCGCAGGTGCGGTAGATGACGGTGCTAACGCGGTAGATAACGCTGCTGACGATACGGAAGCGGAACTGACGCAATAATATTGGTTGTACTTCCAGATAGAATTCCGGCAGCCCTATTTTGGAAACTGCCAGTTCCAGGTCTGTTATTGAGGTTCAGGGTTTTGAAGCAATAGCCAGGTCAAACGGCAGCCATCTAGCTTAAGCGAATATCCCCGAAGCTGCCCCTCGGCGAAAGCCCGTTGGGCCCCGCTTCCGTTGGCGTGCATCAGAACAATGCCTTCGTCGGTGGCTTCAACGTCAATTGCTTTGAACGCAGGCGTCGGCTTATCCATAAAACTACCCAAGGTTTCAGTCCCGTTGTCGGGATTAAGGGTTTTGAGACGTCCTACGGCGGCGCGGTCGCCTTGCAATCGGGAAAGTTTCAGTCCCGTTGCCGGGATTAAGGGTTTTGAGACTTTGGCGTATAGGCGTTGCTTAGCTGCACCGTTGCAATGTTTCAGTCCCGTTGCCGGGATTAAGGGTTTTGAGACGTAAAGTCAGATGCCGATACACAGCACCGTGATTCATGTTTCAGTCCCGTTGCCGGGATTAAGGGTTTTGAGACACGTTCAGGAATCGCAAAGCCGGTATCTGGGTTGATCGTTTCAGTCCCGTTGCCGGGATTAAGGGTTTTGAGACGGCGGGGCTTGGAACCCTGACTGAATACAGGGTCTACGGCCACTTTTGGCAAAGCTGATCCAGCAATGCCATTCCAGCCTATGCCCAGCGGCGTCAACTCACCTGGCGAAAGGCCAAACCTATTCAGTTGTCTAGGTTCTGGGCATTTGGCGAACCTGCCAGGGATTTCGCCCCCGCTTCGGTTTGCCAAAAATTTGCTGTCTTTATAGTAGGGCGACCGACCCAGCCTTGTCTAGGTCAAACAGCGGGCCGATCGCTCCAGAAAAGCCGAGGCAAATGACCACGCCCAGCGGCTTAGTAGTGGTTGCCCACCTTGCGATGATGCACAGCAGTCAGCGAACCCGGTTTCGAGACGCGACCCACATCTACCGTGCTATAGACAATCCAATGATCGCTGCATTCCATTCGGCTTACCACCTCGCATTCCAGGTAGGCCAGCGCATCAGCCAGAATCGGCGACTGGTTGGCGGCAGGGTAGGTTTTCACTCCGGCAAACCGGTCAGCACCAGGGGCAAACCGTTTCAGGAAATGCTTCATCAGATGCTGGTAGTTGCCCTCCTCCAGAACATTCAGCACAAACCGGTCGCCCGCATGCAGGAACGACTCGATCGCCCGGTCCTTAGCCACCGCAATTGTGATCCCTAGCGGCTCAGTGCTGGCCTGGGACACCCAGGAGGCCAACATACCGCTAGCCGCATCGCCCTTCCTGGCCGTGATGATATAGAGACCGCCGCTCAGACGACCCAGCGCCTTATCCAGGTCATTGTCCAGCGCCTTCATTTGCTTCACCGTGCGGTCGCGGGTCAGCCACTGGCCTAGGTCAATCCCGGCCTCATCACAGAGCTGGTAGGTAGCGACGTTGGGCGTGTCCTTAATCAGAATCGGCGGAAACACCTCCTTGGCCCCCGCCTCCCGGAAGCGGTTGCGAATCGGGTAAACCGACTCATCATCCCCGCCGCCTGCTTCAAACAGGCCAATCGCCTGCTTCGGGCTAATCGTCGCCAGAATCGTACTGAGAATCGTCTGGGTATTGACGCTGTCGGCCTGGGGCGGCATGCCGATCAGCACCCCAGCAGCCATGTCCATCGCCTCCCGCACCTCCTGCGGATCAACCGACTTGAGGTCGATCAGCTCCACCGCCACGCCCGTTTTGGTAATGCCATTCGCCAGCGCCTGGACCAGTTCGTTGCTATAGCCATAGTCCATCGCGTAGAACAGGGCCACCGTGGTTTCAGCCTTAGCCTGGGCCTGACTCCAGTCGCGATAGCGACCTACCAGTTCCGAAATATGGTGGCGCAGCAGCGGCCCGTGGCCCGTAGCGATCAGGTCAATCGGGGGCAGCTCCTTCATCCGCTTCAGGGCGGCTAAGACCGAGCGGGCATTCGGCCCCATCAGGCAGTCGTAGTAGAGCTGGTAGTCATCGTCCAGCAGGGACAGATCCTCGTCATAGAGGTTGTCATCGCAGTAATGCATCCCAAACACATCGCAGGTGAACAGCGCCTGGGTCTTGTGGTCGTAGGACAGGATCGTGTCGGGCCAGTGCAGGTTGGGAGCCGAGACAAACTCGATCACATGGCCGTTGCCCAGGTCGATCTGGTCGCCGTTTTTGACCAGCTGCCGCTGGAAGGGCTGATGCACCAGATCCTCTAGAAACTGGATCGCCACCTTAGCGCCGACCACGGTAATGTTGGGAGCCAAAGCCAGCAGGTCACGAATCAGGCCGCTGTGGTCTGGCTCCGTGTGGCTGACAATCAGGTAGTCGATCTGGGTCGGGTCGATCAGCTGAGTCAGGGCATCCAGATAGAGGTCGCGGAACTTCTCGTGGGAAGTATCCACCAAGGCGGTTTTCTCGCCGCGAATCAGAAACGAGTTGTAGGTGGTGCCGTTGCGCAGCTCAAACTCGATATCAAACCGATCCCGATCCCAGTCGAGCGAGCGAAGGGTTGTGGTGTCTTCAGCTACTTCTAGGGTCTGTAGGGTTAACTTGGCTGGAGCGCGTTCTGCTAGTGCAATCATCTTCAACTCTCCTATAGCGCAGCCTTATCGAGGTTCATTTAAGCGAGATCCATCTATTCCATTATTGTCCTGCATTTCAGGCTTTTGTAAAGTTCTAATAAGAAAACCTACTTATTAGCTGCATTTATATAAATTTGGCTTTAGGCTCTGTTCAGACGAATTTACCGCTGGCGGACTGGGGCAAATCGGTGGGTTTGCCTGCCCCCAAACGGCTCTACAGGTTCAACGCAACCTGCTTAAAACGGCATCTCGGCTCCCTGGACCAGGACTAGGTCAGGGTTCGACCCGGACAAAAGCCCAGAAACCGCTCGAATCTGGTATGATTAGGCTACCAATTTTCTAGTAACAAAAATTTACTTTTTGAGCAAAAACGAATACATTTGTTGCGTTCCTCAAGAATTAAGATCCTTGCTTATAATTTGTACAGGAATCTTTTACTTGTTTCAGGAGTTCCCCTCTACCTTCTCATAATTTCTAGCTCCCTATCCCTTCTAGCTCTCTAACTCAAAATTTTAAGTCGCAGCAGTCATTAAACTTGTTTTATCAGTGATGCCTCGTATTCTTGTCATCGACGACGATCCCTCCATTTCAGAGCTCGTTGCTGTGAATCTGGAAATGGCTGGCTACGATGTCAGTCAGGCTCCAGACGGCATCAAGGGACAGGCATTGGCACTCCAGCTCCTGCCAGACCTGATCATGCTGGATCTGATGCTGCCCAAGGTGGATGGCTTTACTGTCTGTCAGCGTTTGCGCCGCGACGATCGCACTGCCGACATTCCGGTGCTGATGTTGACCGCCCTGGGCCAAACCCAGGACAAGGTAGAGGGCTTCAACGCGGGTGCAGATGACTACCTGACGAAGCCGTTTGAAATCGAAGAAATGCTGGCCCGTGTCCGGGCGCTGCTGCGCCGCACCGATCGCATCCCCCAAGCCGCCAAACACGCCGAGATCCTCAGCTTTGGCTCCCTCACCTTGGTGCCTGAGCGCCTAGAGGCGATCTGGTTCGAGAAAACCGTCAAACTCACCCACCTGGAATTCGAGCTGCTACACTGCCTGCTCCAGCGCCACGGCCAGACCGTTTCGCCCAGCGAAATCCTCAAGGAAGTCTGGGGCTACGATCCCAATGACGACATCGAAACGATTCGGGTGCATGTCCGCCACCTTCGCACCAAGCTCGAGCCCGATCCGCGCCATCCGCGCTATATCAAAACCGTCTATGGGGCGGGCTATTGTTTAGAACTGCCGACCACGAAAAGCGTCGAGGAAGTGATCTGAGGCATCTGCCGGGCGGTTCCCCCTGCCTGGGTTTATTCGGGTTTTCTACGAGTTTTCTACCGGGTTTAGAAACCCGCATCGGGCAAGCGCTCGCCCGTCTGGCAGTCAAACCAGTGCAGCGACTCGGGCGGTAGGGCCAGACTGATCGGCCTGCCGCTCCAGGACTGATCTGGTTGCAGCATTGCTCTCAGCAGAATTTCGCTGCCCTCAACCCTAACCGTGAGCAGGTCGCTCATCCCCAGGTTCTCAACCAGCACCACCTGCCCCTGCACCACCAGGCTGTCGTTGGGCCGCACCAAACGGATATGCTCAGGCCGGATGCCCAGCGTCACCCGCTCCAGGGCTTTGGCTCGGGGCGGCAATGGCACCTTGTAGCGGCCCAGATAGGCGTAGGACGGATCGCAGGTCAGGTCGAACAGGTTCATCTGGGGGCTGCCGATAAAGCCCGCCACAAACCGGTTGGCCGGACGGGTGTAGATGCGACGGGGCGAGTCGAGCTGCTGTAAATGGCCGTCGTTGAGCACGGCGACGCGGGTCGAGAGGGTCATGGCCTCGGTCTGATCGTGGGTGACGTAGACGATCGGGGCATTTTGGTGGGCGAAAATCTGCTTCAGCTCGGCCCGCACCTGCTCGCGCAGCAGGGCATCCAGGTTGCTGAGGGGCTCGTCTAGCAGGAACACATCCGGCTGCCGTACCAGAGCCCTGGCCAGAGCCACCCGCTGCCGCTGTCCGCCCGAGAGCTGACTGGGTTTGCGCTGCATCAGGCTCTCTAGACCCAGGAACCGGCCCACGTCAGCGACCCGTCGCGCAATTTCCTCAGCGCCCATCCGCCGCAGCTTCAGGCCCGAGGCGATATTGTCGTAGACGCTCATGTGGGGATAGAGGGCGTAGCTCTGGAACACCATGGCGATGTTGCGCTCGCCCGGCGGCTGCTGGGTGACATCGCGCCCGCCGATCTCGATCTGGCCTCGGGTAGGCTGTTCCAGGCCCGCAATCAGCCTGAGCGTTGTGGATTTGCCGCAGCCCGACGGCCCCAGCAGGGTCAGGAACTCGCCGTCTTCGACGCTGAGGCTGAGGTCTTTCAGCGGCACGACCTTGGCCGCGTAGGTTTTGTTGAGGTTGCGCAGGGTGAGGTTGGCCATAGCAGGAGTTGCACACAGGAGTTGCACAGGAGAAACGGAATTAGCCCTTGACGGCTCCAGAGGTGAGCCCCTGGACAATCTGGCGCTGGAACAGCAGCACCAGCACCACGAGCGGCAGGGTGCCAATCACGGTAGCGGCGGCCAGAGCCCCGTAGGGAATTTCAAACACGGCAGTGCCGCTGAGCTGGGCCACGGCCACAGGTACGGTTTTCATCGACTCGCGGGTGATGAAGGTGAGGGCGAACAGAAATTCGTTCCAGGCGGCGATGAAGGCCAGAATCCCGGTGGTCACCAGGGCGGGCAGGGTAAGGGGCAGCAGGATTCTCAGCAGCATTTGGGGGATGCTGTAGCCGTCTACCTTGGCGGCGTCTTCCAGGTCGGGCGGCAGCTGCTGAAAGAAACTCCGCATCACCAGAATCGTCAGGGGCAGGTTGATCGCCGTGTAGGGCACGATCAGGGCCAGGTAGTTGTTGGCCAGCCCGAAGGCCCGCACCAGCTCCAGCAGGCCCAGAAACAGCAGAATGTAGGGGAACAGCGTCACCACCAGCACCCCGGCCAGAATCAGCCGCTCGCCAGGTAGCCTCAGCCGCGCCAGACTGTAGGCCGCCGGACTGCCAATCGCTAGACAGAGCAGGGTCGAAACCCCGGCGACAAAAGCGCTGTTCAGCAGGTAGCTGAGAAAGGGCTGCCGCCGAAAGATCTCGATGTAGTGCTCTAGGGTGAATTGGCGGGGAAAGTAGACGTTGGGCACGGCAGCGATATCGGCAGTGGTTTTGATCGAAGTTAGCACCTGCCACAAAATTGGCGCGAGGCTGAACAGCAGCAGCAGCAGCACCGCTACGATTAAACCCAGGCGCACCGAAGATCGAGATTTGCTTCTAGGGACTACAGTCATGCTCTTACTCCAGTCGTTCGCCGCAGTTTTGACAGGCCCAGGGCGGCCAGCAGCACCGTCAGCCCCAGCACAATAAACGTCACGACCACTAGAGCCGCCCCATAGCCAAAATCCAGATAGCGCATGATCGTGGCGTAAATATAGATCGAAACCGTTTCGGTAGCACCGCCGGGACCGCCGCCCGTCATCACCTGGATCAGGTCAAACACGCCGAACGCCTGGGCAAACCGAAACAGAGCAGCAATCAGGATTTGCGGCAGCAGCAGCGGCAGGGTGATCCGGGTGAAGCTCTGCCAGGGAGTCGCGCCATCCAGAGCGTGGGCCTCGTAGAGGTCGGCAGGAATCGACTGGAGTCCGGCCAGCAGCAAGATCGCGATAAACGGCGTAGTTTTCCACACGTCTGCCGCAATCACGGTCCACATCGCCCAGTTGGGGTCGCCCAGCCAGTTGACGCCAGTCTGGATCAGGCCCGTTTTCAGCAGCAGATCGTTCCAGACGCCAAACTGGTCGTTGAAAATCCAGGTCCAGGTGGTGGCAATCAGGGCAGTGGGTAAGGCCCAGGGCAACAGGGCCACGGTGCGCACCAGCCCCCGGCCCCGAAACGCCTGGTTCAACACCAGCGCCATCCCCAGCCCAATCAGCAGCTCCAGCGCTACCGAGATCACTGTGAAGAAGGCCGTATTGCCAATGCTCTGCCAGAACCGCCCGTCCACCGCCATCCGCCGGTAGTTGTCCAACCCCGCAAACACTGGATTCAACTCGGTACCCAAGTTCTGGGTAAACAGGCTGAGCCAGAAGGAGCGCAGAATCGGGTAGGCATAGACCAGCAGCAGCAGCAGCAGGGCAGGCAGAATCAACCACCAGCCGGTCTGGCGTTCCTGGTCGCGGAGGGTTTTGGCGCGGGTTGTTTTGGCGCGAGTTGGTTGGGCCATAGGATTTGGGGGTGGCTTATCTTGCCAGCAGGGCTCGGGTTTCAGTGGCGGCGGCCTGCATGGCCTCCTGGGCAGACATCCGGTTCGTAATGGCGGCACTGAGATAGCGCTGCAAAATATCCGACGCCTGGGCATATTGGGCGATTGGCGGACGCAGCACCGCCCCTTCCACCACCGGGGCCATGTTGACAAAGTAGGGATATTTGGCCAGAATTTCCGGGTCGCTGTAGAGCGAGCGCCGAGTCGGCAGGTAGCCGTTTTCTAAAATCGACAGCTTCTGGGCCTGGGGGCTGGCGTAGAACTGGGCGACGCGCAGAGCCTCCTCTGGATGGCGAGTCGTTTTGGCAATGCCGATACCCCAGCCGCCCAGGCAGGAGGCGCTGTTCAGCCCCGGCTGATGCACCATCTGACGGATGGCAAACTTGCCTTTGACCGGCGAGTCGTCTCCGTTCAGCAGCGGGTAGGCGTAGGGCCAGTTGTGCATAAAGGCGACTTCGCCGCTCTGGAACAGCCGTCGGGCATCTTCGTGCTGGTAGTTGCTCACCCCGGAAGGCGAAATCCCTTGGGTGATGGTGCTGCGGAGAAACTTCAGGGCCTCAACTGCCTGGGGCTGGTCCAGACCCACCTCCCGCGTGGCCGGATTCACCCAAAAGCCGCCGTAGCCCGCCAGGATATCGACAAACACCGCCGCCAGTCCCTCAAACTGCCGCCCCTGCCAGACATAGCCCCATTTGGCCACACCGCTCTGCTGTAAGGCTCTGGCTGCTGCCACCAGATCGCCAAAGGTTTCGGGCGGAGCCAGATTAGCCTGCTGCAACCAGTCCTGCCGGTAGAACAACAGCTGGGCGTCGGAGCGCACCGGCAGCCGGTAGAGTCGGTTCTGGTAGCGGCCTCCTTCCAGGTCGGGCGGCATAAAATCGGCCAAGTCGCTGGCCGGAATCCGGTCGGTTAGATCGAGCAGCCAGCCCGCCGCCGCAAACTTGGGCAGCCAGACCACGTCCATCATCACCAGATCGTAGGGCGAGTCGCCCAGCAGAAACGAGGAGGTATAGAGGTCTTCGATTAAATTCGAGGCGTTTGGCCCTTCCACCACGTCGATTTTAATGTCGGGATTCTGGGCTTCAAAGGCCGCCACTAGACTCTGCCCCTGGGCCGCATCCAGCGCCGAAGTCAGCATGGTCAACCGCACGGGCTGCTGGGCCAGCACCAGTTTGCCCCAGAGCAAGAGCCCGCAGCAGACCAGAGCTAGCCCCCAGAAGCGGCGTCGCCAGAGCCAGACTCGCAGGCTGGTCAGCCAGGGAGCCGATAGCCAGGTGAAAAACACAGCAGCCATATCTTTGCCCGTTTGCGCTAAATTCTGTGGAACTGAACTCTGGGGTGATTGATGCCAGATTAGGCCAGGTTAGGTCAGGGATGTATTGGCCATGCTAGTCAATAAAGCACGGCTGATTTGCAGGCGATTCATAATTTGTCATGCAGCCTGTCATGCAGCCTGTGATGTAGCTCGCCATGCAGCCCGTTATATAGCCCGCTGGACGAAAGCTTGGAGGTTATTCCCTAGCTTGGAGGTTATTCCCTGGCGATTACCGTAGGGGCCAAGAGGCTGCCTAATGCCAGTTTCGATTTAATCTCTGCGATTGAATTTAAGCCCAGCTATTGATATAAACCTTGCCGCAAATTAACTGCACTCAGCCTGCCCAGACGAGCAGGATTGTTGAATTGAATTGTTGAATTGCTGTGATAGATAGAAGATAGGGATAAGTTTACTGGCCTGTTGAAACGTGCAGAGCGGTTTGGCCTATTATTTGGCTCAGGGTTTGGCCTGTTGTTTATCATTCAGCGAGCTGATTGCGATTTTGTCTGGGCATCGTTCGCAGCTTCAACGAACGGGCTGAACCCTGCCCATTTAGTGATCAATTCACTATTGTTCCCACTTCAGCGTCCAGAATTCAACAATAGAATGGTCAAACGCGAAATCTAGAGCTTTAGGGCTTTTCAGCCAGCGTTAAGCCTGATAAAATCTCTTAGAAAAGAATATTCTGCCGCGCAAAGGCAACAGCAAAAATTAGAGAAAAAGTTTTGATTAAATTTATCTTTCTAGTCAAACGCTATATCTGGAGGGATATAGCGTTTTTTATCGAATTTAATCTCTAGATGTAGAAGAAAGTCGGTTAATTTACTGCCGTCAAATTTCTTCTTGAGGCAAAAAATAGTACAAATATATGTTCTTGATCAGATTTAATTGTGTTACTCATAAAAAGCAATGGAAGAATTTTCCGAATCTCTTTTAGAGATCTAGAAATCTTCCTGATGCTCGCTCAAACGCGATGGATTCAGAAACATCCTGAGTTGACAGCTCTGGATTTCTATCCTTGTGGGTCTTCTGCAAGGAATAGGGCGATTGCAAACTAGTCGATAGGTTTCTGTTGAGCTAGTCGAACAATCGTCAGGTCAGTTTACCTTCTTTTGAGGAAAAGCTATGGAAACCCTTGCATATCTGTACGGTGCTGAAGAAACTGAAGCCAAAGAAGTTAGCCTGGGCGGCATGAAGACCGTGGTTACCGCTGGTCTGATCGCT
>JBJTUI010000474.1:0-4685 GCA_046080625.1 Elainella sp.
GCAGGAGATTTCAACCCCATCGCCCGCATCATTTGCCGAATCGAAGGCGAATGCTGATTTTGCTTGATATAGTCAACCAGCCAGTCAAATAACTGCTGTTGGACTTCAGTCAGACGAGCGTCCATAGAACATTAATGGCAGGTAGAAGGAATAGATTGAGCGAAATTAAGCTGAGACTTGCGTTGAACCGAACCGAACAAACAGAATTTGAAATGAATTTGAGCGAACCGACATCTTCAACCTGATGGTTAACTCCAAATGGTTAAATCCAGCGGGAAACTTCTGCCGAGCCGAACGAAACCATTCTAAAGAACATTTGTACCATCGATCTGTTCCCCTTGTCCAGTGTCGCGGTATCGAGTTAAGCGGCGCGATGATCTAAAGGAACTGGGATTTAGGCAAATTTATTCAATAAATTTATCCAATCAACTATTCAAGCAACTTATCCAGCAGGCGATTTATTGCAGATTGGATAATCACGGGAGCTAGACCATGGCCTATTTGAGCTGGATATGGCAACCCATCAAGGCAGAATAACTAGACGAAAGGCAAGGATCCGAACTATTAAACCAACCATTTCACCAGTCATGGTTTGGTTTTTGGGCCTGTTTCTTCGGGCTGTTTTTTTGGGGCAAAGCAGATTGCTCAGGTGAAGCTGACCTTGGGCACAGGATTTGTGCAACATGCAGCTGGGTTACAGGATGTCTGTACTAGATGCTTGTACTATAAGCCTACCGGATCTGGGCCACAATTTCTATCCAGTCAAATTAAAATTTTCCAACGGCTAAAAAAACCTGCAGGAATTCCTACTGTTGGATTGCTGCTGTTGGACTGCTGTTGGTGGACTGCTGTTGGGCAAAGGTTAAGACGTTAGCCTTTCGCCAAATCGCTGCACCGATCTACTGACCAGGAGCGCTAAAGGCTTTCCAGGTAGGTCAACAGGTCAGCCATTTCTTGCACAGTGGGTTGAAACTGGGGCATGGGAGGCGTTTGCCCACTCGTCACCTGTTTGATCAGCCCCACTCGCGATTTGCGCGACGCCACATGGTGCAGGCTTGGCCCCACCCGTCCGTCGGCATCTATCCCATGGCAGCCAGCGCAGTTAAGCTGAAAAATTACCTGCCCCTGCACCAAATCGCCCTGGAGAGCCAGCACGTTCTGAGTGTAGGGATCGTTGCGGCGAACATGGTGAAAGGCAACCAGGGTCATGAGCACGACCGCCAAGACAGCAAGTAGAATCCATGCCGTCTTCTGAAGCGAGATGTCGGTCGTCGCAATCTCGTTACTCAACTTCGTCACCATTGATTACTCAAACGTCTGCCTGTGAGCCTGGAACTATCTCAAAGAATTTAACTTACTTCACGGAAGAGTGAGACATTGTTTAACTTTTCTAAAGCATTTTGACATTTTAACGCGATTCTCAAGGCCCTGCTGACCCAGTTAGTCAGCCTAAAGCAAGATAAAACCAAACTCACAAATTTGATTCATCACTCTCGCCTCTCCCAGGCTGAGGTGAAGTTGTTTCAAGAAAAATGATAAAAGACTAAAAACCGTTAACGACCTGTGATGACGCCAAATTTGTTAAAATGGCCTCAACGCTAAGGAGATGGAACCGTGGTTGAACCTCTACTTTCAGGAATTGTGCTGGGCCTGATTCCCGTCACGCTGGCTGGGCTGTTTGTGGCGGCCTACTTCCAGTACAAGCGGGGCAATCAGCTCAACCTCTAGAGCTGTCTTAGATTTCACTTTAAAAAACTAATTCAAATCGCCCTCGGCCCTGACCGGTTTTTAGGTTTAGCGCTGGGGGCTTTTTAATGCCTATTCGTCTATCGATTCAACCGCTGATTCAGCTGCATCCACCGTTCGATCTGCCTGGGCGTTGCAGTAGAACGAGAGGGTTGTGCTGCCATAGAGCTTTTGACGCACCAAAACCAGGCCGGGCACCAGCGGCGAAGGGCGATCGGGGCTATGTTCGGCAGCCAGCTCGCCCCTGTCGGACAGGAGCTGATAGTGAACGATGGCGCTCAAAACTGGCTCATAGAGTTCGCTGGCGTAGGGCGGATCAAAGTAAATCCGGTCAAATCTGGCCTGCTGCCCTAATTGCTGGCCCAACTGGCGTGCCAACTGGGGTAGGCGCTGTTCTACCCGGCCCCGCAGCACCTGAAACGACTGGTCGGGTTTGACTACCTGCTGCCAGTTTTGCTGAATCACAGCGCAGGCTTTGGCCGACTGCTCGATCCCAATCACCAGGGCCGCCTCTCGGCAGAGGGCTTCGGCCCCCATCGCGCCCGTGCCCGTACAGAGGTCGAGCCAGCGGCAGTCCGCAATTTTGCCCTGCCAGATATTGAACAGCGCCTGTCGGACTCGAGCCGGGGTAGGGCGGGTGTCCAGACCGGGCAGCGTCTTCAGCAGCCGGTTGCCGTAGATGCGCAGGCTCATGGCAGCACAGGGATATAATTCAACAGCTGCCCACCAGCGTCCGCTGGTTCACCAGAGCCACAAAGTTGGCCAAAATTTGCAGCCCTGCCGTAGAGGATTTCTCCGGGTGAAACTGGGTGGCCATCAGGTTGTCGCGGCCAATCGCAGCGGTGACGGTCTGGCTGCCGTGGGTAATCACAGCGGCGCTGTAGCTGGAATCGGTGGGGGCGGCATAGAAGCTGTGGACAAAGTAGACCCAGGGGTTGGGGGGAAGCTGCTGCCAGAGGGGCAGATCGGCCTGGGTGAACTGGAGCTGATTCCAGCCCATATGGGGAATCGTCAGGCCAGGTTCGGGCTGGAAGCGCTTGACGATACCGGGCACAATTCCCAGCCCCGCTTCCTGGCCCTCTTCGCTGGCTTCAAACAAAATTTGCAGACCTAGACAGATGCCCAAAAACGGCTTACCGCTGGCCACAATATCGCGCACGGGCTGGACCAGATCGCGAGAGCGTAAATGCTGCATCGCCGGATCAAACGCGCCCACGCCGGGCAACACGACAGCATCGGCCTGTTCCAGATCCTGAAACCGATCGGTGATCTGGGGGTGGGCACCAGCTTGCTCCAGCCCTTTGCAGGCCGAGTGCAGATTGCCCATATCGTAGTCAATCACCGCAATCACCGTCATCTCTGTGTCTCCTGAGGCGCGACACCCTTAATCATAAGGGTAATTCCCTCGGTTCAGCCCTAAAACCGCAGCTTGTAGAGCTGGAACAGATCGCCCGGCTGCTGCTTCACCACCTGGGCACCTTTGTCTTTCAGCAGGGTTTTCCAGTCGGCCAGGGGCGTCAGAAACACCTCGGCTCCCAGATAGGTTTCTAGAATCGCCCAGTTTTCAGCCAGCTCGGCTTCGGGGTCAATCAGATCAAACACAAAAAAACCGTCGGGTTTGAGTACGCGCTTGACGGCGTCGAGCACCTCTTCCCAGTAGGCGGGCGGATAGTAGCAGCTAAAACCTGTGGCGATCACCAGATCAAACTGGGCGGGCTCGTATTTTAAATCATGGGCCGCCGCCAGCTGGACGCCCTTAAACAGCTTCGAGTTGAGCTGGGAGCCTCTGGCGTTGAGCAGATCGCGAGCCACAATGCTGATCTCCTGGCCGTAGAACACGGCTTCCCATTCGTTCCAGGGGTAGATCAGAAAACTGACGCCGCAGCCCAGATCGAGGCATTTCTGGTTCTTTTTGGGTTTGGCAACTTCCCAAAACGGCGAGGTGAGGCGACTGGTCAGCAGCCCGGCCTGCCATTCCTGATAGATCGGCATCTCCAGGACTTCAGCAGGTAGCTCAAACGACTCGCGGCGATATTCGCGGTTGAACCGGAGCGCCACAGTATCCAGGGCCGATTGCCAGCCCGGAGACTGGCTGCCTAAAAAGGCCGAGAGATTTTGGGATTGCAGGGGCCGGTCGCCTCGTTTTTGTGCCATATCTATGCCGTAAACCGTGCCGTAAACCGTACTCTAGAACCCTGCTAGGAAGGTTGCAGCGCTTGAGGGTGCGGATCTGGAATTATCCCATCCAGAGCTGGGAATGCACCCTCTAGCACTTAAAACTTCACCCTTTGGCCTGACGCTTTGGTCGATTCAGGCTCTAGCCTCGCAGGGCGCGCTGGAAGTTCTGCCGGTAGGAGCGGTTGGCAATCATGAATATCGGCCAGAGCAGGGCCAGCGGTACTCGCCCCTCAGTGAAGTTGGTGCGATGAAACCCAGTCCAGAATTTCCAGACGCCAGCCACGTAAACGACCAGCGCAGCAAACAAAAGCAGTTTGATCATAATCAAGATCTCCGAAGGTCTCCTAAATCTCCAGTTTCTTAGCCTGCTGCTCCTGTCTAGGAATGCAGCATTTCTTCAAGTGTAGAGTAGCCCACTGAAGTCCGGCAGGGGTCAGGGTATGGTCAAGAGAAGAACTTGAAAAGCTGGATTTACAGATGTCTGGCAGATGTCTGGTAGTCTGGCAAATTAAAATTGATTAGGATGAGATCTTGAGGCGCTTCAATCTGCCCAAAATTCTGCCCAAAACCTCCGACGCAGCTAGGCCCGATCGCGCTCCTGTTTGCTCCTGGCCAGTTTAATCCTGACTGGTTCAATTCACTGGTTCAACCTCAACCGTTCAATTCCAACCGGTTAACTCCTGACGATTCTGCAACCCAGCTTCAGCTCGGCATTACCCTATCTGTTGCCGAATCAGAACTCGTCCCAGAGCATTTAGGAG
>JBJTUI010000475.1:0-3164 GCA_046080625.1 Elainella sp.
GCTGTCGCCTACAATGCCAAGGATAATCGGGCGATGGGTCATGATTCCTCCGAAGCAAGCGATGTGAAGTGGGTACGCTGATGGGCCACGGAGTTGGGGTTCGCCGTTCAATCGCCGCTCAATCAGCGGCCCATCGGCAAGTCAGTTTAAGCCCCATTATTTTACGGGTAATTGGGAACACACCTGACGCGGTGTGAACGAATCGACATAGAATTTGATCCCAGCCGAGGCAGCCCGTCCAGCTGGACTCAGCCCCAAACATATCGAAAATCGCGAGAATCCCTTGATTTAGCTGCTCTAGGGTCTGATTCGACTCTGGCAATAGCATGATCTCCACCGGGATCGCTCTCGTAACTATACTTAACGCGCTGATAAAGTTTGGGCGAAGCGGTGGACGGTTTGGGCATAATTGAGGGTGCTGAAGTCTAGCCAATTTGATAGACCCTTAGATTCCCTTGTAATCCCATGGCCGCTGAACCTTTTTTGTTTATTGACGAACAGCCCATCTCCACCGGGCAAGTGCTGAACTATTTGCAGGCCACGCGCAAGCTCGACTCGTTTCTGGGCGATATCGTGCGGCAGTTTGTGATCGAGCGGGAGCTACAGGCCAGCGAGACGCCGATCAACCCGGCCCTGGTGGAACAAGCTGTGGTCGATTTTCGACTCAGCAATCAGCTCACTGACCCCAACCAGTTTCAAGCCTGGTTGACCGAAAATGGCCTCACCTACGAAGCCTTTCACAACCAGATCGCGGGCAACTTCAAGCTGCGTCAGCTCAAGGAAACCGTCACCACCGCCAAGCTGCCCGAATACTTCATTGAGCGCAAGGTGTTTCTCGACCGGGTAGTGCTGTCGCGGATTATTGTGGCGGAACAGGAGCTGGCCGAAGAATTGAACACCCAGCTGCAAGAGGGCGCAGGGTTTGAGCAACTGGCCCGCGAATATTCCCTCACCGACGACCGGATCATGAACGGTATGGTGGGGCCAGTCAGTCGGGGGTCGATGCCCGATCTGCTGCGAGCGGCGATTGACCTGGGCAAACCAGGTGATATCATCGGGCCAATCGGCATGGAAGAACGCTGGGGGCTGTTTCGAATTGAGGCCGTGCTGCCCGCCTCGCTGGATGATCCCCAGATCAGGCAAAGCTTAGAAGACGAAGTTTTTGAGCAGTGGTTGGCCGAGAAAATGCAGGTGATCCCGATTCGACTCCAGGTAAGTGAATGATTACAAACGATCTCCTCGCCAGCGTAAATTGGGACGGCCCGCCCTTGAGCGGGTTAAATGCCGCGCAGCAGGTTCAGCTGAAAGAGCAGGCCAAGGTTCGCAGTCATGGATTGGGCGAGGTGATCTGGTCCACCGACGAACAGACCGACCGGCAATTTCTGATCCTGGCGGGCAACGTGCGGCTGGTGCCGCTAGAGGGCAAGCCGATCCTGCTGAAGCCGGGAGACTGGTTTGGTGACCTGCTGGAGCTGTCTGACCAGTGGAAAGCCCGCACCGCCAGCAAGGATGTCACGGTGCTAGAATGGCCCAGCTCGGCCTGGCAATCGGTTTCGTCCCAGGAAATTCGCCAGTTTTGGGCCGCTCTGCGCAGCCGCTACCAGCCCGATTTTTCCGAGGGACCGCAGCCCGTCACGGGCTATCCGTTTGTTTCGGGCCTCAATAGCGCTGCCGCCTGTCTGACCATGCTGGGCCAGCATCTAGCCTCGCCCGTACAGCAGGACTGGATGCAGCGTCAGGTACGCAGCCAGCGGCCCAAACATGTGGTTGACGCGGGCGAAAAGGCCGGGATGCAGATGCGGCGCTTGCTGGTGGGCGATTGGCGCGATTTGAAACAAATTACCTTTCCGGCCCTGATGCAGTGGCAGCAGCCCGACCACTGGGTGGTGGCCTACGGCGTCCGGGGCGACCGGCTGATTATTGCCGATCCAATGAACCCCGGCCAGACCTGCGAGAGTATGCCGCGCCAGCTGGTTGAAGCCTCCTGGGATGGTCAGCTCTGGCAGGTGGAGCTGATCCACAAAGCCGAGAAGTTTAATCTCAGCTGGTTTCTGCCTGCCGTCTGGAAGTTCCGCTTCCTGCTGGGCGAAGTGCTGCTGGCCTCGCTGACGCTGCAGCTTCTAGGTCTGACCAGCCCGATCATCACCCAGGTGATCATCGACAAGGTGATGGTGCAGGGCAGCCTGTCTACCCTGGACGTGATGGCCGTGGCCCTGATTGCTGCCGCCGTGTTCGAGGCCTTCCTGGGCATCCTGCGGATGTTCATCTTCACCCACACCACCAACCGGCTGGATATGGCCCTGTCGGCCCAGCTGTTCCGTCATCTGCTGCGCCTGCCCCTGTCCTATTTTGAGTCGCGCCGGGTCGGAGATACGGTGGCGCGGGTCCAGGAGCTGGAAGAGATCCGCCAGTTCCTCACCGGCACTGCTCTCACCGTCGTGCTAGACAGCATCTTCTCGGTCGTCTATCTGGGGATGATGTTCTACTACAGCGCCAAGCTAACCGGCATTGCCATGGCCGTGATCCCGCTGTTTGCCATCCTCACCCTCTGCGCCACGCCCGTGCTGCGCCACTGGCTGAACGAAACCTTTAACCGCAGCGCTGACAGCCAGTCGTTTCTGGTGGAAACCGTGACGGGCATCCATTCGGTCAAGGCCCACGCCGCCGAAAAAGCCTCGCGGGACCGCTGGGAAGGGCTCTACGCCCGGTTCGTCCGCACCGGCTTTAAAGCCTCCACTACGGCCAACATCAGCAACCATCTGGGCGATTTCCTCACCAGCCTTTCGGCCCTGCTGATCCTCTGGTTTGGGGCGCAGCTAGTGATCAAGCAGGAAATGACGATTGGCCAGCTGGTCGCCTTCCAAATGCTCTCGGGGCACGTCACCGGACCGCTGCTGCGCCTGATCCAGCTCTGGCAAACCCTGCAAGAGGTGCTGCTGGCCGTAGACCGGATTGGCGATATTCTCAATGTCTCACCCGAGGCCGAACCGGGTACGGGCCTCACCCTGCCGCCGCTGAAAGGTCAGGTGGCTTTTGATCAGGTGTTTTTCCGCTATAAGGAAGAGCAGGAGCCGATCCTGCGCGGGGTTTCGTTTGAGGCCGAACCCGGTCAGTTTGTTGGCATTGTCGGACGCAGCGGCTCGGGCAAAAGTACGTTATCGAAA
>JBJTUI010000476.1:0-11064 GCA_046080625.1 Elainella sp.
AATGGCTTTACCCATGCTGCGGCCAATTTCGGGCAGCTTCTTTGGCCCAAAGATCAGCAGCGCCAGAATCATAATCAGCGCCATTTCGGGTAGACCGATCCCAAAAATGTTCATATGCCTCAGCCTCGGAACGTAGAACTGTTTTTAGTGTATCGGGTTATGGAGGGGATTGGATGCTCAGTCCAAAACCCAGTCCAAACCGCAGCACGCCCGTCCGCAGCGCTCCCGTCTGAGGCAACCCTATTAGAGCAAAAAGCCCCGGAAGTTCCAGGGCTGACCAGCTGCTTCAGCCCTGACATGGAAGCTGCACTGAAGCAAATTGCGATGCTTGATTTTGATGGGTGTTCATCAGACGAGCGGGTTCAGACGAGCTAGCTCAACCGCCCAGGCTCGTCCAATCCACGTCAACACCGTTCAGAATCAGCGAAGAGTTGTAGATTTGCAAAATAATCAGCAGGAAGACAAAGAACAGCCCCATGAAGACGGCCATGAGCGGCGTAGTACCCCAGCCGGGCACGACCTTACCGTATTCAGAGTTGAGGGGTTTGAGGATATCTCCCAAGCGAGTCCGCTGTGCCATGAGTGACCTTCTACTAATCTCTAAAGTTTTTAATGATCCGTAATATCATAAGGATAATACTATTTATGAACATTCCAAATATGGAGCTTGCAACAGTTTTTAGCATTCAGGACATGGAGCCTGCCACAGCCGTGATTCTGACCATCGGTGTTTTTCTGGTCGGGATTACTGCCCTCTCGGTCTATACCTCGTTTGGTCCGCCCTCAAAGGAACTCAGCGACCCGTTTGAGGACCACGAAGACTAGGGGCAGGGGTCGCCCCAGCTCATACTTGAGTTAACCTCAATCATCTAAATAATCAGGGCCGCCCACTTGATGCTAATTGCTGAACGCAACCGGAGAGAGCAGCCCTGATTTGTTTGACTATTTTTTCGATATGAAGATATTTTGCGGTAGACGGCCTCATCCTGAGAAGGCAGGCTGCCGCTGGCAATCAGGTCGGAATGCGAGGCACATTTTGCAGTGCCGTTTCCTCGGTTTCAAAAATTTCGAACACCGAGTCCATCATGGTCACCTCAAACACCAGCTTGGCCTCTGGGTGAACCCGGCAAATCCGAAAGCTGCCCTTTACCTTGTCGGCATCCCGCATTCCGGCAACCAGTGAAGTTAGCCCTGAACTGTCAATAAAATTGACCTGGCCCAGATTGACAATCACATGTGGGCTGATCTTAGAAATGCATTCCTGGAGTTTCAGCCGGAACTGCCAGGCTGTGGTGATGTCAAGTCGTCCGGCTGGAGTAAGTACAACAACAGTTCTACCATCCTGACTCGTCCGAATTATTTGCTCCATTGGGATATTTAACCTTCCTGAGGACGTGAGGGTGTCTGAGGCCAGTCCTAATGTTCTGCAAGGTTTAAGCGGGCGTGGAGTACACGGCTTTAGAGGCTGACCGCAAAATTTGCAGCAGTTGCAGAGCGTTTGAGTGAACTGGGGGGCGATCGGTCACTGAACCGTGTTTATTCAACACTCATTCAGGATGCCCTCAGGAAGTTAAATTCGCACAGGTCTTTTGTAATTTTTCTGACCCAATTTTCCTCGGTGGAGCTGGCCGCTCAGCTCTGGCTAGAGCCAAAGTTCAACCAGTCTTGAGGCTTCAGGAACGTCTCGTAGAGTTCGGCTTCCGGCGTTCCAGCTGTGGGGGCATAGCTGTATTCCCAGCGCACCAGCGGCGGCAGCGACATCAGCACCGACTCAATCCGCCCTTTGGTTTGCAGCCCAAAAATCGTGCCCCGGTCATAGACCAGGTTGAACTCCACGTAGCGTCCGCGCCGGTAGAGCTGAAACTCGCGCTGCTGGTCGCCCCATTCCGTCTGGCGGCGGCGTTCGGCAATTGGCATATAGGCGGGCAGAAAGGCATTGCCGCAGTCCTGCACGAAGGCAAAAATCTCCTCCCAGCTGCGCGACAGCGGCCCCAGCGCTTCGCTATGAACCGTCGCCGGACCGTTGGGTTCTGGCCCCTGGTAGAGTTTGCTGGCGCTATCCTGGTAGTCAAAGAAGATACCGCCCACTCCGCGCGTTTCCTGGCGATGTTTCAGGTAGAAATATTCGTCGCACCAGCGCTTAAAGGTGGGGTAATATTCGCTGTGGTGTTGGTCACAGGCGGTTTTCAGCGTTTGGTGGAAGTGCTGCACATCTTCCAGGAAGGGGTAGTAGGGCGTCAGGTCAATCCCACCGCCAAACCACCAGACCGGACCCGCCTCAAAGTAGCGGTAGTTGAGGTGAACCGTTGGAATATAGGGGTTGTGGGGATGCAGCACCATCGAAGTACCGGTGGCGTAAAAGCCGTGCCCAGCCGCTTCGGGCCGTTGTACCAGGATCGAGGGCGGCAGATCCTTGCCCCAAACTTCTGAGAAGTTGACGCCGCCCTGCTCAAACAGGTCGCCTTGCTTCATCACCCGCGAGCGTCCGCCACCGCCTTCTTCACGTTCCCAGCTGTCTTCGTGGAAGCTGCCGCCCCCATCAAGCTGTTCCAGGCCCTGACAAATGCTGTCCTGCAATCCTTTCAGGAAACTGCCAACGCGCTGGCGGGAATCGGCGGGCGGTAGAGCATCAACGGCGTTGGGATTCGGAGCGGTGTTTACCATAGTCTAAAAGTGTCTCAAAGTCGTCTCAAACAA
Source organism: Elainella sp. (assembly GCA_046080625.1). Lineage (GTDB taxonomy): Bacteria > Cyanobacteriota > Cyanobacteriia > Elainellales > Elainellaceae > Elainella. Next base: position 2,698 of record JBJTUI010000476.1, read on the forward strand.
AGTTGTCTCAAAGTCGGTTCGGGTTGAGCGGTCAGAATCGAGCGGGATCTATTACGAGATCTATATGGTCTATTAAATTTACAGAGCTAGGATTTCTAGGGCGGAGCCTGGGCCTGAGCAGCCATGCAGCAGGTCGTTTATCCGACGCTCGGATCTAGCCTATACCGAATTGCACTCCGCTTACCGTTAACGAATGTAACGAGATGCAGCCATGCCCAAGGCACCAATTCTGAAGGTTTTGGCCTACCTGATTCGCCCCCGTGCGGCTAGCCGCGACCAAGCGCCCTACGAACTGCTGGTGTTTGCCCATGACCAGATGCCAGAAGTGCCGATTCAGGTGCCTGCCGGTACGGTCGATGGGGGCGAAACGCCCGAGGCAGACCTATGGCGCGAGGTTGAGGAAGAATCGGGCTTGACCCGGTCGGGACCAGCAGCACTGCGCCTAATCCGCAAACTGGGCATTCGCGAATTGCAGCAGGAGCATCTGATTAAACAGCAGCACTACTACCTGCTGGCCGCGCCGCCCGATCTGCCCGACTGTTGGCAGCACAGGGTCTGGGGCAGTGGCCTGGATTCCGGCCTGATATTGTCGTATTTCTGGAGGTCCCTGGAATCGGGGTTTGGGCTAGATGCAAGCCAGGCGGCTTTTCTGAGCGAAACTCACGTGCCGGAGCTGTTTCGGACTGGGCTGGGGGCTGGGGGGCTGGGGTTGAGAAAATAGCAACCGGCCCAACTGCTGCTATTGTGATGCAGAAGTGTGATGCAGAAGCTGTTCCACAACTGCGATGAAAGATCTGTTTGCCCGCGAAGCCCTCGCCCAGATTCCCAAAATTCTGACGCTACTGGATCGCAATCCCCACAGCCCTACCTACGGCTGCTTCGACCGCAACTTCTGGCACTACAAAATCATCGACTTCCCTAGCGGCATGTCCCAGGAGTTTGTGCTGCCGCTCACCCTGGCCTACAGCACCCACCTGGCTGGCAATCCCTTTTACCAGCAGCCGATCCTGAAACAGTGGGTGATCGCCGGAATCCGCTACGCGGCCCAGAGCAGCCATCCGGACGGCTCCTGCGATGACTATTTTCCATTCGAGCGGGCAGGCGGAGCTGCCGCCTTTTCGCTGCTGGCCTGCGTTGACAGCTATCTGCGGCTGAATCTGCATGACCCGGCCCTGCTCCAGTTTTTTAGCAACCGAGCCGACTGGCTGGCCCACCACCAGGAAAGCGGCAGGCTCACCAACCATCAGGCGCTGATTGTGCTCTGTCTGGAGCTGCTGTCGCGATTGCTGAAGACCGACCGCTGGGACCGGGCTAAGGTACAGCGGCTAGAGCAGGTGCTGGACTGGCAGAACGAAGAGGGCTGGTTCCAGGAATATGAAGGCTGCGATCCGGGCTATCAGACCCTGACGATTTCCTGTCTGGCCCGGATTCATCAGCTCAACTCTGACCAGCATTTGCAGGCTAAGTTTCTTCAGGAGTCCCTGGTCAAGGCCGTGCGGTTGGCGGCTGAGTTTGTCCATCCGGATGGGTCGTTTGGCGGCGAATATACCAGCCGCAACACCTACAACTTTTTTCCCCACGGGTTTGAGCTGGTGGGTCGGTGGCTGCCGGAAGCACTCGCCGTCAACGATCGGTTTCTGACCGGTCTGGCCCAGGGCAAAGCCCCCTGCTACGCCGACGACCATATTATTGGCCACCACACCTGGAACTACCTGCTGGCCTGGGAAGACTTTGTGGCCGAGCGCCCGCCCCTGCCCTCCCGCTCGGATGGGCAAGTCTGGCTGAAGCAGGCCCGCGTTTTGATCGACCGGCGGCAGGGTACAGAACTCTACCTGGCCCTCAACAAAGGCGGCGTGTTCAAGCTGTTTCGGGATGGGCAGCTCGTCTGTTCCGACACCCAGTTTTCGCTGCAAGTCGGGCAGGGTAGGAAGCTCAAGAACGCCGTGGGGCATCTGGTCGGCGACTACACCGTAGCCGTGGAGCCGGACGAAATTGTGATTCGGGGCCAGTTAGGTTGGGCCAAACAAAAGCAGATGACCCCTCTGAATCTGATGATTTTGCGCGTCGTGATGCTGTCCTTCGGGCGGTTCTACCCCAACCTGATCCGCAAGCTGCTGCAAAAGGTGCTGATTGTCGGCAAGCAGGCTGCCCCATTTCAGTTCACGCGCCGCCTCCAGTGGCAGGCCGAGTCGTCTACCTGGCAGGTCACAGACGAACTGCGCGCCCAGGACTGGCAGCCCGTGAAGTCGGCTGGGATTGGTGCCGACCAGACTTCGATCTACGTGGTGATGAGCCGTACCTACCAGGCAGGCCAGCTGCAGAACTGGCTGGATCTGACCGACCAGATCCGTCAACTCAAACCCAACGAACCGCTGAAGCTTGAGCGATGGCTGTGAGCACCGTTTGGCAGAATTAATTTCTCAGGTCAGTCCTCCCAGGTTTCGGCCAGCTGGTTGGCCCGCTGCTGGTCGGCCTTTGCTCCCTTCAAGTCGCCCAAACTGCGGCGGGCGTCGCTGCGGAGCTGGTAGGCGTCGAAATCCTCGGGTTCCAGCTTCAGGGCAACGTTGGCGTCGGCGATTGCGCCCTTGTAGTCACGCAGCTGCTGGCGGACGTGGCCCCGCCCCACGTAGACCCAGCTTTCGCTGGGAGTGAGCTGAACCAGAGCGTTATAGTCGGCCAGGGCGCTGCGATAGTTCTTCAAGGTGGTGTGGATCTGGGCGCGACCGATCAGAGCCCGCTGGTTTTGGGTATCCTGGCGCAGAACCATGTCGTAGTCCTGAATCGCGGCCTGGTTGTCGCCCTTGATCAGCCGGTAGGTCGCCCGCTGGAGCCGCGCCTCGGTGTCATTGGGAGCCAGCCGCACAATTTGGTCGTAGTCGGCCAGAGCGCCCTCCCGGTCTTGCAGCATCAGGCGGGCTTCGGCTCGCTGCTTGTAGGCATCCAGGTCGTTGGGATTGGCAGCCAGCGCTTTGGTGGCCCGGTCAATGCGGTCCTGCTGCATCTCCTGGTGGCGTTCCAGAGCGATTTGACTGGTTTCCCAGAGCGCTTCGACGGGCAGAACAGTCAGGATCGTACCACCCACACCGATCGCCAAACTGGCGCTGTAGACCAGACTCAACCCCACCCTCGTCCACCAGCGAGACTGTAGCTCGTGGCGGCTCAGCAGTAGACTTTTAGCTAAACTGAAGCGCTGGGCAAAGGGCAGGCGACCATGACCCTGCTGTTTCAGAGTTTGGAAAATCAGGTTGAGAGCTGCGGTGTCTGCGGTCTCCGAAGTTTCATCAGACGTTTGGTTCAGAGTACGGCGCAGCTGAACAGTCAGCTTGGCGGCCCGGAAGCTGGTCGGAATGCTCATGGCGATCAGGCCCGCGAAAATTAGCATCATCGGTTGACCCAGCCCCAGCAGCCCCAGCAGCAAAACGCCCAGCCCCTTAAAGCCAACGCCCAGATAGGGATGGCGCGAAAACACTAACAAATCGGCAATCTGGCCGCCGTCCAGCGGGTAGATCGGCAGCAGGTTGAACAGGTTGAGGCCAACCAACACCCAGCCCGCCTCGCCCAGCCAGCCCGACTCCTGCCCCTGGGTGAGCACCAGCAGCCCCAAACCCAGCAGCAGACCGGGCAGCGGGCCAGCCAGGGAAATCCAGAATTTTTGGCTGAGGCTGGCGTCCTGCTTGTGGGCCGTGGCCAGCGCACCCAGGAAGGGCAGGAACAGCAGGGCCAGATCGCGGTAGCCAAACAGCTTCATGGCCAGCAGGTGGCCGCCCTCGTGCAGCATCAGGGCCGCGATGAACAGGGTGAAGGTCTGGGAGTTCAGAAACTGGGTGTAGGTGACGAGAAACAGGCCCAGGCTGATCCAGAGCATCCAGCCCCGGAACTTCCGGCCCAGCAAATCGCGCTGCATGAACTCCATGCGTCGGTAGCTCTGAACTTCAACTTCGACCGGAATTTCAATGGGTTCACTGTTTCTGGCCCGCCGCTGCCGCAACAGCTGACTGAGCTGCGACTCGGCCCGGACGTTCTTCAGCGTCTGCCTGAAAATCGCCCGCCAGGTCAGCCGCAGCTCGCCCGGATCGGCCTTGGTTGCCGTACCAGTTTTCAGTAAAGAGTTGAGGTACCGGTGCAGCCGGGACTGTAAGACCGCCACGAACCGATCGGGGGCCAAACCGCAGGCAATTTTGTCCGTTTGCTCCAGGGTTTGCTGGTGGGCCTGCCACTGGCTTGCCAGATCTACTGCATAGGGGTCTTGCAGCATCACCTGGGGAAGCTGGTCCACCACGCCGTAGGCTCTGCCGTTCAGGGTGAGCAGCAGGGTTTGGTCGGTGAACAGGGTGTGAAATTCAATATCAAACAAATCGGCGGCTTCGGCCAGCAGCTTGACGTTGAGCAGCGCGTAGGTTTTGCAGCCCGGATGGTAGAGCAGCAGGCCAATCAGACTGTTGGGTTCGGTGATGGCCAGCCCGCGAATCTGGACATAGGCACAGGGCTTGAAACCATAGCTCCGCAGCTCGGTGACAGGGTTTTGCAGCAGGGTTTTCAGGTAATCAGGAACCTGCTGGGCCGGAACCAGCTGGTAGGCAGGCGACTGGATTCTGAGCTTGCGAAGGTGCAGAACTGTGATCAGGTAGCGCAGACCAAAGGTGAGAAACAGCAGCAGCGCCAGCGGCAGCAGAAAATAGAACATTGCGGCAAGTCGAAACAGTTAGGTTGAAGACCGTGAAGACGGTTAGGTCGAAGACAGTTAGGTAAGACAGGTAAAATGGCAGCCCCCAAATCTTGGCCCAATCGGGCTGAGGCTCGCCATCGGCAAATTTTCTGAGTTTTGAATTGGGGACTTGCGACTCAGCCACCCTCAAGGTAAAACTTCAGCTCTCGGGCCATGCGGCGAATGCCCTGCTGTTCGTCCCTGCGCAAAAACGACAGCACCAGCGGCGTCACCAGCCCCGAAAACAGCTCTCTGTGAATATACTTGACCCGGTTGCGGCCCACGTCCTGGAGTTCAAACACATGCTCACTGCGAAACCCCGGTGCGGTTGAAACCCAGCGCAGACAGGCCTGGGGCTGGAGCAGCAGCACCCGCGCCTCAAATTCGGTTTCGGTTTCTTCCCGCAGCCGCCTGAGCGACAGTTGAACTTTGCGGCCCTGCTGAAAGACTAGATCGGGGTTGCGGTCGTAGAGAAAGGTATTCCAGCGCAGCCAGTTTTCCTTATGCAGCAGGGCGTGCCAGACGACAGCTCGAGGCGCGTTGATCTCGATTTCGGTGTAGAGGGTGGGCATGGCTCGGCAGGAAACGCTACTAAATACCTTACCCTCCCGACCGTTCTCGCCTAACTGGTTTGGCTTAATGGATTATTGTGCGGATTATTGTGCGGTGATCCTACAGCAGGCCAACCAGGTGTAGCGGCCCCTGACCGCTGAATAGTTCGATCAGCAGGGCAATGAAGCCAATCATGGCAATCCGCCCGTTCCACACCTCAGCCGAAGTCGTCAGGCCCCACTCCCAGCCCTCCTGGGGATACATCTTCACCTGCTTGCGCATCTGGGGCACCTCGTCCAGCTTCAGGCTGGGGGTATTCATGGCGCTGACTACCAGATCGCTCAGGTCTTCGATAAATACCGGATGGGTGTTGAGGGCTGGAACCCGCTGGAAATGGTGAATCCCAGCCTCCTCGGCCAGCTCCCGATATTCGATGTCGATCTCTTCCAGGGTTTCGATATGCTCCGAGACAAAGCTGATCGGCACTACCAGCAGATTTTGCACCCCCTGCTCCGCCAGTTCCTGAATCGCTTCTTCGGTGTAGGGCTTTAGCCACTCGACCGGACCCACCCGGCTCTGGTAGGCCAGCGTATGCGGGTTGGGCCGATTCAGCGTCCGCATGATCAGCTCAGTGCATTCTTCGATTTCCTGCTGGTAGGGGTCGCCTGCCTCTTCCACATAGCTGAGCGGCACCCCGTGAGCGCTGAAGAAAATATGCACCTGATCTGGGTTGGGGACTTGATCCAGCTCCTGGGCAATCAGCTGGGCCATGGCCTTCAGGTAGCCAGAGCGCTTGTACCAGGAGGGAATCACCGTATAGTCAATGCTGTGCAGGCTAGGGTCTTCCTGCCAGAGTTTTTCCAGCAGGCGGAAGCTGGAGCCGCTGGTGCTGATCGAAAACTGGGGATAGAGCGGCAGAATCACCAGCCGTTCGATGCCGTCGCGCTTGATCCGGGCGATCGCCTCTTCGGTGAAGGGGTGCCAATAGCGCATGCCGATGTAGACCTGGGCGTCTTGGCCCTTGTCACGCAGCGCCGTCTGGAGCGCCTGGGCCTGTTCTTCGGTGATTCGACGCAGGGGAGAGCCGCCGCCAATCAGCTTGTAGTTTTCCTGGGATTTTTTGGCGCGACTGGTAGAGATCAGCCAGGCCAAGGGCTTTTGTAGCCAGGTGAAAGGCAGCCGAATGATTTCGGGGTCAGAAAACAAATTAAACAAAAAAGGGCGAACGTCTTCAAGCTGGTCTGGCCCGCCCAGGTTGAGTAATAAGACACCAACACGACCCATAATCACTACAGTTCCTTGCCCTTCACATTTGTTACCGATTTTAACAATAAACTTCGATTAGTTTCGCGCCGAGCCCAAACAGCTTTACTGAACTTAACGGTTGGCGCGGTCGAAATCGCAAAACCAGCGCTTTACTTTATATAAGTGATCAGGCTATTTAATAAAGCGTCGCTCTATACTCTGCCCCAGGATAGGCTCAAGCGAGCTCCGGTTTCTGCTCAACCGATTTGCGCCCCGGCCCGGCCCAATCAGGCCCGATGAAGGTCAGCTCAAGGCCCAGCTTGAAACGGCGTCCCATTTTGTCCCACTATGCTCAATTTACGCTCAAACGATGCCCCAATCTGTCTCTCAGCTATCCGGTGCTGCCCTGGATCACCAGATTGCCCAGGCAAATCAGCGGCTCAAAATCGCCCAGTTTGGGCTCCAGATTGAACGACGGGGCCAGAAGCTAAACCTCAGAGGCACCCTGCCGCCCCGTCCGGGCAGCGCCCGCCTGCGGCCCCATCAACAGCGCCTCAGCCTCAACCTACCCGCCACCGCCGCTGGATTGAAGCAGGCCGAACAGACCGCCAAAATCATTGCGGTGCAGCTGATGCAGCAGAACTTCGACTGGCGACCATATTTGCCCGTGGCTGGTGGAGGCTATTTGCACCAGATGGATTTAGCCGAGAAGCTGGCAGCCTTCCAGGCCGAATTTTTCGCGGCAGCTGGGCAGGACTCATCCCTAGCTTCGCGGCGCACCACCTGGGAATCGGCCTACGCGCCCTACCTGCGCCAGCTGACCGCCCTCGCCGCCGCCCGACCCAATCTCAGTTTGGCCGAAGCAATCTATAGCACCGTCCAGGCCACCCCGGCCAACAGCCGCAGCCGGCAGATCTGCTGCACCGCCCTGCAAGCCCTGGCCGAATTCCTGCATCTGGACTTACCGATTCCCCTCAAAACCTACTGGGGCAACTACGGCCCCAGCCGCACCCAGACCCGCCGCCTGCCCTCTGATCAGGAGATCGTCACCGCCTTTGCCCAGATCCCCAACCCGGCCTGGCGGTTTGTCTACGGCATTCTGGCCACCTACGGGCTGCGCAACCACGAGGTGTTTTTCTGCGACTACAGCGCCCTGATCGAGCAGGAGCAACTCTCCCAGGCCAAGATTGAAGTACTCGAAACCACCAAAACCGGCAGCCACACAGTCTGGCCCTTCTACCCAGAATGGGTCGAGCAATTTGGGCTGCGGCAGGTGCAGTTGCCCAACATCACCACCGACCTGAACCAGACCACCCTGCGCCGCATCGGCCAGCTCGTCAACGGCCAGTTTCGCCGCTACCAAATCCCGTTCTCGCCCTACGATCTGCGCCACGCCTGGGCCGTCCGCACCATTCATTTCGGCCTGCCCGACACCGTCGCCGCCCGAATGATGGGCCATTCGGTCACGATCCACACCCGCACTTACCACCGTTGGATCACCCAGCGCGACCAACAGCAGGCCGTGGAGACGGCGTTGGGGCGGAGTGGGATGAGAGCGCCGGGTGGGGAGGTGAGGAGGAGATGAGGGGATGAGGGGATGAGGGGATGAGGGGATGAGGGGATGGGGAGGTGAGGGGGAGGGCGTTTGCGTGAAATTTGAATATTGAAGAGAGCGGAGAAGATGAATCGCGGGCTAGTGGGAAAAGTACACTAAAATGCACTGGAATACTAGACTTGTTGCTTTTTAAGGTAAGGTAATTTTGTCCCTGACCTAAAAATCCAGTGCTCAATATTCGACGTGCGCTTGAAAATGACCGCCTATTACGGGCATTGACTGGACTGAATCGCAAAGCGTTTGACGAGTT
>JBJTUI010000477.1:0-3009 GCA_046080625.1 Elainella sp.
ACCGGCATCTTCGGCGGCGACGGCCTGGTCTGCCGCTTCCGAGGCGAAGGCAAACTCTGGGTCCAAACCCGCCACCTCACCTCCCTAATCAACTTCCTCAACCCCTTCCGCCCCACCAGCAGCTAGCCCCCCACCTCCCCATCTCCCCATCTCCCCACCTCCCCCATCTCCCCCATGCCCCTCGCACTCCCCCCCAACACCGCTGACTACAGCGACCGTTCGCCAGCCACAAGCAACCGCCAGATTGTCCTGCTGCTGGGGTTTGTGATTGGCCTGGTGCTGGTGATCTTTACCTCCGTGGAAGTTATGGCCGGGGTGCTGGCCGGAATGGTGCCCTACTCGGTCGAACAGCAGCTCGGAGCCTTGATGGTGCCCGTCTTTGAGCAGATGGCCGAACCCTCCGAGACACAGGACCAGCTCAACGCCCTGCTGGACCAACTTGAATCTCAGCTGCCGGAACGCGACCGCGACTACGAGCTGCTTTATGTGCCCGACGCCACGGTGAACGCAATGGCGCTACCGGGCCACCACATTGTCCTATATCAAGGACTATTGGCCGAGGTCGAGTCCGAGAACGAATTGATGATGGTACTGGGGCACGAACTGGGCCATTTTGCCCACCGCGATCACATGCGCCAGCTCGGACGCGGCCTGCTGATGCAGATCGTCTGGTCGAGTCTGCTGGGCGACATGGGCGGGCTGCAATCCGTGGCGGCCTCGGGTGTTTCGGCCCTCAGCGATGCCCGCTATTCGCAGCGCCAGGAATACCAGGCCGATGAGTTTGGCCTGAAGCTATTGCAAAAAACCTACGGACAGGCAGCAGGCGCAACCGATTTCTTCCGGCGCATGAGCCAGAAACCCGAAGCCCAGCTCCAATCCTGGGATTTCCTCGCCACCCACCCCGGCTCAGCCCAGCGAGTCAAACAACTGGAGCGCCAGATCGCGGCCCGCAGTTACCCAATCGGCCAAAAAACGCCCCTGTCGCCCGAACTCAAGGTGATTCGGCCCTAGCCGCCAGAGCTTCGGCTTGAGCCAGGTTAGCTCTGGACAAAACAGCACGAGACAGATTGGCCGATCTCAGGTCGGAATGTGAGCAAAAATCTGGTCTGGGGTCAGAGCCAGAGCGGGAAACGTCGGGGAAACAATCTGCTGTTCGTCCGCATAGCAGCCCAGTTCTCGATAGCCTTCCTGTTCGATTACCAGAACCGTTATCGTTCTGGTCTGCGGATCGACAATCACATATTCGGAAATGCCCACAGCGGCATATTGGGCGCGTTTACGAATATAGTCTCGCTCGCTGTTTTGCTGCCCCGGACTCACGACCTCCAGGACAAACCGGGGCGGCGGCATTTTCAGGGTGATGGTGTTGCGTTTTGCAATCAGCGGCAGGTGTACGTCGTCTAGAATCACCAGATCGGGATAGCGATTTGCGGCGTCGCCTCGCTCCAGAACCGGCGTTTGCACTTCGCAGCAGTAGGGCTTGATATGCGTAAATGGCAGTCCAATTGCCAAGAGCTGCGATACCACAAACATGACAATGCTGCTATTGAATCCAGCTTCCGGTGGCAACTCAACCAATTCTCCATCGATCAGTTCGGCAGGTTGTTCTAGCCCAGTGTCTTCCAGGGCCAGATAGTCCTCAAAGGAGAGCTTTTTGGTGTACATCGCCATCGCCGCAGAGTTCTTGTCTATAGCTGTATTGTAGGGGCAGCTTCGGTCGCTACAACCTGCTGATCACGAATTCTGTACGAGTTGGGCCACCTGACAGGACTGATCAAAGGCAGCCCCGGCTGCGATGCCCAGAGCCAGACCGTTAACTTTCAAATCGGCAGTCGGATCGCCTAGAATACTTGTACTGTTTCTGCTGCTGTTGCCATGACGATTGCCAAAGATCAGGAGCCGCAGACTGAGCCAGATGTTCAGCCCGAATCGGTTCAGCCAGACATCATCTTCCCGCCCAGCGACCTCTACAGCGACGAACCGCCCTTGGAAACCGAACTGCATCTCCGGCAAATTCTCCTGCTGATCCAATCCCTGGAAAGGCTCTGGCAAGACCGCACCGACTTCTATGCCTTCGGCAATCTCACGATCTACTACAGCCCCAAGCAGCGCAAGTCCGAGGACTTCCGTGGCCCCGACTTCTTTGTGGTGCTGGGGACGGAGCGCAAACCCCGCAAGAGCTGGGTAGTCTGGGAAGCAGAGGGCAAATATCCCAACCTGATTATCGAACTGTTGCCTGACTCCACCGCCGACACCGACCGGGGACTGAAGAAGCAGATCTATCAAGACACCTTCCGCACCCCGGAGTACTTCTGGTTCGACCCCAACAGTCTAGAGTTCCAGGGCTGGGCACTGCTCCAGGGCAGCTATAAAGAGATGACGCCCAATGAACAGGGCCAGTACTGGAGTCAGCAGTTGCAGCTGTTTCTGGGCATCCAGGACCGGCAGTTCCGCTTATTCACAGCAAAGGGCAAGCTGGTCCCGACGCCTGGGAGGCTGCGGCAGAGGCAGAGGCACTGTTGGCCCAGTATCGAGAGCGGTTTGGCGAGTTGGGCTAGTCGAGTCTTGTCAGCGCTTTCCTGGACTCATACAGGCAGAGACAGATGCGCTGTTTGCCTCTCTGGTCCAGCTTGACCAACAGTTGAACGGCGGGGTGGGGAATGGCACGGGTCTCTATGACAATCAGGGCAAACTGATTCGCACCCAGGGAGCGCTGTTCAATTCGCTGCTGCACTTCATTGGCTTTGGGCAAGAGGCTGTTCTCAATACCGAGATTGTGCAGCGTTTGGGCACCTTCTTCCCTCATGCAGATGGAACCAGCTCGACCAATCGACCTGCATTTCAAACAAATGACCCTTACGCCTATGGTATAGCTGCATTCAGTCAAGATAGGACGTAAGATAGAGCTATGCTCCTCCTATGATTTTCCTCCTAATGGCCAAACCCTATAGCGACGACTTTCGGCAAAAAGTCCTTGAAGCCATCGAACTGAATGGCCTCAAGAAAAGT